>NZ_CP034791.1:515000-815000 GCF_003999255.1 Caldicellulosiruptor changbaiensis | reverse complement strand
CATTACCCATGACATTGCACAGCTATAACCCATATCATAGAACTGGAATGCTCGTCTGTAAAGATAAATAGCATAAAAAAGAGTACTATTTACAGGTCCTCCGTTAGTAATAATAAATCCTTGAGTAAAAGTCATAAAACTTCCTATCATCTGCATTATCAAGTTGAAAAATATTATCGGTGTAAGCATTGGTAAGGTTATCTTAATGAACTTTTGCCAACTATTTGCCCCATCAATAATAGCTGCTTCATAATAGCTTTCGGGTATTTGTTTTAAACCTGCCAAAAATATTAACATAGGTGAACCAAATTGCCAAACTGCAAGCAATATCAGTGTCCAGATCGCAGTTTTAGGATTCCCTATCCATGAAATATTTGAATTGATTCCAAATAATTTTAATATAGAATTTATAACACCATCACTTGTAAATAGTCTTTGCCAAAGCACAGCAACTGCGACACTACCTCCCATCATTGATGGTACATAATATATAGCTCTATAAAAAGGAGTTAATTTGCTTTTATAAGATAGCCAAAGTGCAAGAAGTAAAGCAAAAGCTAATTTCAACGGGACAGTCACAAATACATAGAAAAATGTTACTGACATTGACTTCCAAAATAAAGGATCTTCTTTGAACATTTGAATATAATTTCTCAAACCAACAAATTTGGGCGGAGATAATAAATCATATTGAGTAAATGAAAGGTAAAAAGTAGCCACAATTGGAATCAAAGTAAACACAAAAAATCCCACCAGCCATGGTAAAATAAAAACATACCCTGCTATATTTTCAGAATTTATAATTCTATCAACTCTACTTTTCAAAGGCTCTTTATAGGTTATTTTTGACATTAAAATATTTCGCCTCCCTATATATAGGAATTTAAACGAGGGGCTGTCCACCCTTCCTGGATAGCCCCTCTCTTTCTTTTAAAAAACTCTATTTTTCACGTTATTTTTTATTTCTCATAAGTATTTGGTTTGCCCTTTGTATAAACATCTTGGCAGCTACTTCAGGCTTTATCTGACCATACAAGACTTGATCGTACAAATCTTTAAACAGCTGACCAACTTCAGTTCCTCCTGGTGGATCGGGTGGATCAATAGGTGAACAGTTTTTCTCAACAAGAGCTATATAGTCAAATGTCTGTCTTACTGCCGGTTCTACTGCATTTTTAATACCTTCTCTAACTTTAGATGAAATAGGCACACCTCGCTCTGCTAATAAGATTTTGTTTGCCTCTACACTATTCGTAAAGAAATTTATAACTTTTGCTGCTTCATTTTTATATTTTGATGTTGCTGCAACAGAGAAAAATTGAGACGGTTTTAAATACAATCCTGGCCTTTTCCCACCCTTAGGAGGTAATGCTAATGCTAGCGGACGTTTTGCTGCATTTGCCATTGCTACAAACATATTACTCCACGTCCATGTTATCCACGTTTTACCTTTCACAAATAAACTATCCTCAATAGTAGATGTAGCAGAAATTTCATCTGGTCTCGCTGTATATCCACTTTTTAATAGTTCTAAGTTTACATTAAATGCGTCAATAACAAATTTTTCTTGATTAAATCCTAAACCTGTTCCATCAGACTTATATAAGCTTTTCCCTTGCTGTCTTACATAATATTCAAGTAAGAACTTCGGGTCAGAAGTTAATGCTAAATCCGCTCTAATCTTAGTTTTTTGATAGACTTTCTTAATAATTTCCTTATAATCATTCCATGTCCAATTACCATCTTCAGGTATCTTAACTCCTGCTTTTTTAGCAATTGCAGGATCATATGCTATTGCTAAACTATTCGTCCCCAGGCTTATAGCATAAATTTTTCCGTTTATTGATCCACTTTTTACACTTGCTTCGCTTACATCTTTAAGATTTATTACTCCATTTTTTGTATAAGGCGTCAAATCTGCCAATAAACCTTTTTGAACATATTGAGCTAAATACATGTAGTCCATCTGAATAATGTCAGGCAAATTTTTTGCTGCTGCTTGAGTTGTAAGTTTATCCCAGTATCCAGACCAGCTACCAAATTCAGGGACAAAACTTACCTTACGATTAACTTTTGCCCGATACAATTCAAGCACTTTTTGAGTCCTGTCATGACGTGTTTGGCTTCCCCACCAAGCAATCCTCAGTTTGATTGACTGAGAAGACCCAAGAGCCGTTTGTGAAGTCTTTATCTGAGTGGTCAAAACGCATGAAAGCAAAAACAAAACAGCAAAGAGAATTGACAAAAACTTTTTCACTGAACTTCCCTCCTTTTATATTTTTTGTATTAATATTTACAATTGCTCTTTAAAGAGCACTTTTACCATTACAATTTAAAAGAAGAAAATGTGTTTTATCTTTCTCTATTCATATCTTCGAATTTTTTAATTTTTATTGAAATTTGACTTATTGAGTTTGTATTTACTTTAATTACATTTAACGATGATTTTATTGCAAAGTTATATTATCTTTTTCTTTTTACTTTGCTTATGAAAAACTTGTTATTTTATATGGACTTTTAAAAAATCCAAAAAACAGATTAAATTCCTGTATTTATCATTTTTGACCTCTTCCAAATAGATGCTGAACTTATCATTAAATATAAATTTCACTTAATTGTTGAGTTTACTTTGTTTCTTGTCATTACCATTATTTTTTTAGCGTTTGTTATTAAATATATTGCTTTATTTAATTCTGATTTTATTTTATCACTTTGTTTTTGTTGTGTCAATATGTATATTTTTTAATTCTTTAAAATGGTAAACTACAAACTCAATGTAATCAAACCGTTGTAAAACTTTTAGAAAATTCTGTACATAAAAAGCCACTCATTTATTTTCTTTCATACTTTCCCATCTTTTCTTTAGTAAAAATGCTGCCATTTTGGGCTGTCTTTGCCTTGTAAAGATTCCTTTCCTGTTGCCCATAATCCTTCGAACCTCTTGTTTTGTTGCAAAATCTGCAAAGTTCCATATGTGCTCACCTATCACAAAATCCAGTCTGTCAAACACTCTATGATATCTTTCAAGCATCTCACACTGATATTCCTCAGAAAACATCATTGGAGGACTTGAATGAAATCCTGCAATTGTGTCTGCCCCATACTCTGTTACTATTACTGGTTTTTGATAAAGTTCAAACCATCTTTTCAGCTCTTTTTCGAGCTGGAACTCTATTAAATCCAGTCTGCCAGAATCAGAATACCATGAGTAGTACCTGTTTACACATATAACATCAACAAGGCTTGCTACTTTGGTCTCATCTGGAAAAGAAGACTCAACCAGCGTCACTGGTCTTGTCGGGTCAAGCTTTCTTACCTCATCTATTACTCTTTTGAAATACTCATATGCACCATCTTCATATGTTGCAGGTTCATTTGCTACACTCCACATAATCACACACGGATGGTTTTTATCCCTTGCTATAAGCCGTCTTACAACTTCTAAGTGATGTTCTAACGTCTTTTGGTTTACTCTTTCAGGGGTAAACACTTTTTCGTTTTTGTTAAAGAAATTCATGCCAACAGCTGGTGCCTCGTCAATTACCAAAAAACCATACTCGTCTGCCAAGTTTAAAATCTCTTCTGCATAAGGATAATGTGATGTTCTGAATGAGTTTGCACCTATCCATTTCAGAAGGTTGAAATCTTTAACAGCTATCACAGGGTCGTATCCCTTGCCCCTTATATCACTGTCTTCATGCTTTGCCAATCCTTTAAGATAAACTGGCTTACCATTTAGGTAAAGTCTTTTTCCTTTTACCTCAACAGTCCTTATTCCTACAGGAAGATAATATTCATCTATAGCTTTACCATCATGTACTAAAGTCACATTTAGTTTGTAAAGATATGGATTTGAAGGCTCCCAAAATATTGCATTTTCAACTTCTATCATACCCTCTGGGCCTCCCACTTTAGCTATTTGTCCTCCATCTTTATCATATAAAGTTGCTTCTATGTGACATTCATCCTTCTTTTCACCATTCACAACCACCTTAAAGCAAACTATCCCCTTTTCGTCATCAATTTGTGTCTCTACTTTAATATCCTCAATATATGTTTTGGAAGTGGTGTAAAGCAAAACTGGTCTGTGAATACCTGAATAGTTGAAAAAGTCAAAAAGATATTCCTGAGTTTTATACCCTTCTGGATGCATTGGATCATTGTATTCCCTTATAAACCCTGGTGGAAGACAGCTCCAGTCTAAGATATTGTTTACAACAATTGTAAGTCTATTCTCACAGCCAATTTGGGCAAATCTATTAATTTCAACTTCAAAAGGCAAAAATCCACCTTTGTTCTGGGCTATTTCCTTACCATTTAAAAATACTTTTGCGTGATGAGTAGCACTTCCAACTCTCAAAACTATTCTTTTGTTCTTCCAGCTCTCTGGTATGTAAAACGTCCTTTCATACCACACATCACCTATGTGGTCTCTTATGCTCTCATCCTGGGTTATGTCATTGTAGCTTGACGGCACGGGCATCAAAATGGCATCTTCAAGAGGTTTTTCAAACCACCTCTGTTCATACCCTTTGTTCTCCCTGTCAACTTTAAACCTCCATATGCCGTTTAAGTCTTTTATCTCTCTTGTTCTTGTCTCACGTGGATAAAGCATGGCTTACAAAACCTCCTTTTAATTTTTTATTTTGCATTTTTTGTGAATAGTCAAAATAAAGATTGTTAACTATTTCATTGTTCAAAATCTCTATCTCTAATTATTTTTTCTTCTCCTGATTTGCCTTTAGTTCGTATAATTTTATCTTTGTATTTCACATTAACCTCTTGCCTAAACCCAAATTTAATTTTGACTTTTTTGGGCTTACCATTTTCCCATTCAATATCAATAATATGTCCTCCCCTTGCTTTGAGCCCTCTAATATAACCACTCTTCCAATCGGAAGGTAAAGCAGGCAAAATTTCTATTATTTCATCATACGATTGCAAAAGCATCTCTGCAATTCCTGCAGTAGCACCAAAGTTGCCGTCAATTTGGAAAGGTGGATGGTTATCAAATAGATTGGGCAGTGTGGATTTTCTTAAAAGCTCTAAGATATTCTGATATGCCTTCTCACCATCTTTTAGCCGTGCCCAAAAACATACTATCCATGCCCTACTCCAGCCTGTGTGCCCTGAACCAAATGAAAGTCTTCTTTCAAGCGTTTTTTTTGCTGCTTCAAAAAGCTGCGGTGTTTTTTCTTTTGTTATTTGGCTTTCAGGGTACAGTCCAAATAGGTGAGATATATGGCGATGCCCGGGCTCTGCTTCTTCATAGTCTTCAATCCATTCTTGAATTTGACCATGTTTGCCAATTTTGATTGGTGGTAATCTTTTTAAAGTTTCCTTTAACTGCTGTGCAAAGTCAAAGTCTATATTCAAAACTTTGCTTGCTTTAATAACTCTGCTAAAAAGTGCTGTTATGATTTGAATATCCATAGTTGGTGCATATGTTAAACTGCATACATCTCCATTGGGAAGAATATATTTGTTCTCCGGTGATAAAGACGGACATGTCACAAGATAGCCATTGTGGTCTTCAACCATATAGTCAAGCAAAAATATAGCCGCTTCTTTCATTGTTTCATAGTGAGATTTCAAAAATTCAACATCACCTGTATACTCATAGTGGTCCCATATATGAAGACATAGCCAAGCAGCACCCATCGGCCAGTGAGTTGCAGGCAAATACACATCCTGAGGTGCAGTATCACCCCAGATGTCTGTATTGTGATGTGCACAAAACCCTCGACATCCATACATCTTTTCAGCCGTTTTTCTTCCTCTTTCTTTCATTTTTTCTATCAAATCAAAAAGTGGTAGATGACATTCAGAGAGATTGCAAACTTCTGCAGGCCAGTAATTCATTTGTGTGTTGATATTAATAGTATATTTGCTATCCCATGGTGGCAACATATCCTTGTTCCATATACCTTGCAAGTTCGCAGGGAGGCTGCCGGGCCGGCTGCTTGAAATTAGTAAATATCTGCCAAACTGAAAATACAAAGGTATCAAGCCCAAATCAGTTTCGCCTTCTTTCAAGCGGCTAAGCCGCTCAGGTGTCGGTAAGTCAAGCTTATCTTTGTCTTCACTATCAATATGAAATTCTACCCTTTTGAACAAAAAAGTATAATCAGCAATATGGTCTTCATAGAGCTTTTCAAAGCCTTTTTGAGCAGCTTTTTGGAGTGTATTCAAGGTGTGTTCAAAATAGTCAGATGTTCTGTATGTGGTTGCAGAAGAAATTAGCAATATAACTTCTGATGCATCTTCTACAAATAACGTTTCTCCAATAGAATAAACTTTGCCATCTACTGTCAATGCTTTGACCATTCCACAAAACGAAAGCCCTTTTTCACCACCGTTGAACACTTCAATAAATATTGTATCATCTCCTATGCGACCGCACCTGTCAACATATTTCCCTTTTTCTCTTCGCAAGACAGCAGAAAAAGAAATGCCTCTTTCTCTTTTACATTCAAACCTTGCTACAATCACATTATCAGGATATGAAGCAAAATACTCCCTTTTAAACACTATTCCATTTAGCTCAAAATTTACTTTTGCAACTGCTCTTTCAAGGTCAAGTTCACGACTGTACTTTTCTACCTTATCCTCATTAATATCAAAATCTATATACAAATATCCCAAAGGCTCATAATGCCCCTGGCTTGGTGGAGTGGCCGTTAAAGCAAAAGTAGCAAGCCTTTCTGCTTCTTTCACCTTCCCTTTTAATAAGAGTTCTCGTATCCGGGGTAAATACCGTTTAGCATCAGGATTTTCTCTCTCCATGGGTCCTCCTGACCAGATACTGTCTTCATTGAGCTGAAGTATTTCCCTTTTGACAGTTCCATAAATCATAGCCCCCAATCTTCCATTCCCTATTGGCAACGCTTCATTCCAATCATTGGCAGGAGTATCAAAGAATATTTTTAAGCTGCTATTTTCTTTCATATTCATATCCCTCCAGGTTTATTATATTATTTTCAAAGCTCATCTCCAATAAATTCAAGTGCAAGCAATGCGTTTAATGACCATTGAGATGCTATATTAGTTGAAATAAAAGGAACTTCCACAACAGGCGCAGGTACAGTTGCCAATTGCAAATCGATACCTCCATCACAAATAAATTTTAGCCGTGGATTTTTGTCATAGTCTAAAAACATCTGCCAGATTTCTTTTTTCAATGCAGGAATATTCTTTTTCATTGCAGCAAAGGCAGCCATCCCAATATTGAGCATATTTAACTTAAATCCAAAGCTTGGAACGCCCCAGCTTTTTAAAATCTCATCTTTGTTTTCTTTAAATTCAGTATAAAAAAGGCCCTGCTGGACACACAAATCTTCAAATTCCTTATCTTCAAAATTCTTAGCTATTTCAAGCCAAACAAGTGTGTTCCCAAAACAAAATACAAAATTTGAACCACCAGTGTATTCAACAGGTTTTAGCTGGGTCTTTTCAGGATCATAGTCAAATACACCACCCGAAATAAATGCTGCTGGATTTTTCTTCAAAAAGTCCAGTATCTTTATTATCTTTTGTTTGTAAATCTCTTCCTGGTACCTTTCCCATCTGACAAACCAATTTGCACAAAAGGTCATAACATCCGGCCCAACCCTTATGTGTACTCTATTTTCAGGATCATTCGTAAAATACGCACGCATAGGGTCCATATGCATAATTTGCCTGTCAATATCTTTTACATCATCCATAAGCTGGCCTATTCTTTCATCGGCAGTAAGATAATAGTAATACCTGTGAAGGTATGCCATGCTAATTCTCACTTCTTTGCAACCACATCCCCAATGAACAACATTGTGCCTTGAACCCAGTCCCTTGTATTCCCCGAGATGATACACATCTACTTCTGATGTATGTCTTGTCATTGCCTCAGCCATTTTAAATATATCAAAACGTCCTGTTCTCAAAAACATAAGCCAAAGCCAAATATTTGGCACAAGCTCTGTGTTCTGCCAAGCATATCCACCAATATCATATTTCCACATGTGTCTCACTATATCATAGCTATGCATAAAATCACCATAGTCCCAAAAACTGTACCACTTTCTTCTCTCAACTTCCTTTAGATAAAAATCAACAATAGCTGTCAGTATTCTTTCAATCTCTTCTTTCTTGGGGCTGCTATTATCCGGTAAATTTAATCCTCCAAATATCTCTGTCTCTTTATACCTTTCAGGGCTACATACAAGAAGAGGAGAAAATCCTTGCATTTTTGCGTATTCTAAAAGCTGCTCTGTTGTCGGAGGATAATCAAAACAGTACAGCCACAGCTCATTTGTATTAGCTATACCATAGGGAGTACTTCTATACTCATCAAACCCTTCATATGAAGAAGATGTGTATGTACCAAAATCATAGTGTCTCAAATCCATAACTTCCCCATAAGGGGGCCAAAGCCAAACTATTAAATTTGCCTCAGAAGAAGTTAAAGCTTTTACCTCAAATCCTGAAGGATATTTTTGCCAAAAATCCTTTAAAGCTACTCCAAGCCCACCATTCTCATCACCAACATACGCAAACCCCATAGATCCTCTGCCTTCTGTTGCTTTTACAAAACTGCACTGGCAAGATGTACGTTTTTTAATAACATAGTGCTCGGAAGAATCTTGAAAAAGAATAAATTCATCCCACTCTGGAGTATTGTTAATCTCCCTAATATAATGGTGGTCCTCGTCAATATCAAAATCTACCAGTTGTCCATTGAACTGATTTTGAAACATTGCTTTGTATTTCTCTCTCCTGTCCACATCTATCAAATTTTTTGGTGACTCACAAAAAAGTCCACTATCCCCTCCAAATCTTACAAATCTATTGTACAGAGGAGAGTGCAAAGGAAGATTAAATTTTAAGCCCAATCCTTTTATAAAATCTTGATGGGGATTTCCGTTGTAAATAAATGTGTGAACAAGCTTAATTTTATCTGAATTTGCATAGAAATATAATCTCATCTCAAAAGGTAGCCACCCTTGTTTGAGCAGAGAACCATCAAATGTCATCTTGGTATTCCGCAAATGTCTTCCCCACACTTTTATAACACATCTCAAAGGTCCGCGAGACTCTACTGTAGCACCCAATATTTGAGGAATGTATTCTTCTTCAACTTTAGTCCTATATCCTGTAAAATTAGAAGTTCTTTCTGTAGTAAGAATTTGCGTGAAATTAGAGCAAATAATCTTTTGTCCTACTTTTAAATATTCAATAATTTTATCTCCGGCCTTGCTAATTTTGCACTCAAGCTTGCCAGTTGTAACGCTAATATACTCTTTGTCTTCATAAACTTCAACCATTGTTTCAAATTTTGTTACAGTATCTTCTTCAATACATGCAAAGACCTCATCAGGTAAATTGGTACCAAAGAAAGCAGCATGACCACTTACTTTTACTGAGCCATCGCCCCAGTAGGAAAGTGGCCAGTTTTGAGTTGGAATAATACTTCCATCTTTGCTTCTTACAACAACATTTTTTGTATTCCTTAGCTCTCCTTTTTTCCACGGGATACAAAATGTTGTTCCAATATTGCTTACCTGGGGTTTTACAAGCCATTTTAGCTTTATTTCTTGCATCTTCCAAACCTCCAAATTCAATAAGTGTTTTAAAAAAAATCTCGTGCGAAATACTTTAATATTTCGCACGAGATTCTATTTTTTAATAAAATTGCTAAGCTACAGCTCCTAAGGATTGAGTATCTTATACAAGTCTTCTTTGTAAGGAATATTCTTTTTATATTTACGATACAATGCATTTACTTCTTTTATAATCTGGTCTCCACCCTGCTTTCTCCAGTTGTCAAGAACTTTCTTGAATCCCTGATCATTGAGCTGACCGGCGATATACTTAACACGTGCATCTTCAATCATATTATCAAGGGTAACACCTCTTTTAATGTATGTCTGTGACATAGCTTGCAATGGCAATGCCGGATTTGGAACAAGGATATTCATTTTTTCATTCAAAGTCTGCATATCTGTTTGCAATTGCAAAAGTGGAGTCATGTATCTTGGTGTACCACCGTTTGCAGGATAAAAATGCAATACCTGGTTAAGACCACTTATTTCTCTTGACAGCTCTGCTGGTAAATTTTGAATAGGGTCTATTTTGCCATCAACTAACTTATAATGTCTATTGGGCAATCCATAACCAAACAAATCCTGCATTGTTTTGTCACCAAACTTATCCAAGATTGACATTACTTTTTTGAATGTATTCATGTCTTTTACACTTGTTTTTGAAACCATAAGATATCCTGCATAACCAGATGTTGGCATATTCCTCAACCCATATTTCGTCTTTACAGCCAATTTAATGTCCATAATATCTGTATCCTTTGCATTTTTTGGAATCAAACCATTTTTAATAAGACCATTGTAAATTCTGTTTGCAGAATCTATAACATCAATCTTAACACCAGCTTTTCCTTGTGAATAATAGTCTTCCCACCTTGCACCAGGAACACTTGGGAAATCATGGTTGAATATCTTTTCTTGATATAATTTACGCCAGAATTTTAAAGCCTCCATATACGCATTGGTCAAGAAAGAAGGAACAAGCTGGCCGTTTTTGTTCAAACCCCAACCATTTGGTCCACCGAACCATACAACTGCTATATAGAAAGGTCCATTATAATTGCATTCATACATTCCGTAAGTATCATTTTTACCATCTTTGTCTGGATCATTGTAAGTAAACTTCTTCAACATATTGTACAAATCATCAATAGTTTCAAGTTTAGTGATGCCAACATTTTTAGCCCAGTCTTTTCTGTATACAATTCCATTTCTTCCTAAGGTTCTTGAACGTGGAATACCATAAATTTTACCATCAATGGAAGAGTTCCAAAGAACTATATCCGGAATTGTCTTTAAATTCTTATATTGCTTTATATACGGTCCAAGTTCCCAGAATGCTCCTGCCTTACAAGCAGAAACGAAAGAAGCCGAGTTATCAGGAACATATACAACCATTGGCAATTTTCCGCTTGCCAACATAATATTTAACTTATCCTTATAGCTATCTGCAGGTACCCATGTAAACTCAAGATTAGTTTTTAGATACTCTTCAGCCTTTAAAATAACTGGGCTATTTGCTGGTGGTGGCTCTGTACCGAAGTATTGTCCCATAATAGTGAGTGTAAATGAATATTTAGATTTTGATGCCCCCAATCCTACCATTGAACTAAATAGTAATCCCAGGATACAGACTCCAACTACAATTAACTTCAAAAGTTTCTTCATTTGCTTCATTAATTGACACCCTCCTGCTTTTTTTTATTTTTTTTTCGAAGCTTTAAATTTTTTAGTTACTTTACATCTCCTACATCTTTACATCACTCCTTCAATGAACCAACAAACATACCTTTTATGAAATATTTCTGTAACCATGGATACAAGAGCATTATTGGCAAAGTAGCTACAACAATTACAGCCATCTTAAGAGATTCCTGAGGTGGCTGAAAATTAGGATCAAATTTAGTCAAATCAGAGGCTATTGTAGTGGAAAGCATTACTATCTGCCTTAAAATTAGTTGAACTGGCCATTTTTCTTGGTCATTGATATACAGAAGGGCTCCAAACCATGAATTCCAATGTCCTACCCCATAAAATAAAGCGAACGTTGCAATAATCGGTTTTGAAAGGGGAAGCACAACCTTCCACAAAATCTGAGCTTCTGTACAACCGTCAATTCTTGCTGCATCTTCTAAATCTTGAGGCATTTCCTGGAAAAAGTTTTTCACAACAAAGAAGTTAAACGGACTTATCGCTCCTGGAAGCCACAATGCCCAATAAGAATCTAATAGCCCCAGACTTTTAACAAGCAAATATGTAGGAATCATACCTCCACCAAACAGCATAGAAAAGATTACTGCATTCAATATAATACTTCTTCCTATAAAATGTTTTTTTGAAAGAGCATATGCCATTGTAAAAGTAAAGAATAAATTTACTAATGTTCCGCCCACTGTAATAATAATACTGTTTACCATACTTTTTAAAAAGTAGTTTGATTCGAATATATACTTGTAAGCATCGGTGGTAAAGTTGTGTGGAATTAAAAAGAATGTTCGTGTTTTTATTTCCGAATCAGAAGCAAACGATGCAGCTAACACATATAAAAAAGGCATAATTGCTATAAGAGCATATATTCCTAAGAATACATGATTAAAAACGTCAAATATAACACTACCTACTGTTTTATTTTGCTTCATTATATTGTCACCTCTTTCATTTTCCACTTGGCATATTTAAAATAACGACGTCTCTGTAAATTTCTTAGCTAAATAGTTGGAAATTTGAATTAAAATTAAACCTACTACTGACTTAAAAAGTCCAACTGCTGTACTATAACTGTATGAACCCTGAGCAACACCTACTTGATAAACATATGTATCAAACACTTCGGCTACTGACCTGTTAAGAGGATTTTTCATTAAAAATATCTGTTCAAAGCCAGTATCAAGAAGATGACCCAACCGCAAAATGAAAAGTATGATTACCGTACTCATAATTGAAGGAATAGTGATATGCCAAGTCTGCTGCCACCTGGTTGCCCCATCCACAATAGCAGCCTCATATAAAGTCGGGTCAACATTTGATAGAGCCGCCAAGAAAATTATTGTTCCCCATCCTGCTTCTTTCCATATACTCTGAATTATTATGAGTGGTCTGAACCATTTTGGGTCTGTCAAAAACTCTATTTTTTGACCTGTTAAACTGTACAAGATATTATTTATTACTCCTGTTTCACTTGAAAGGAATACAAATGTAATACTTGCTATGACCACCATTGAAACAAAGTGAGGAACATAAACACATGTCTGGACAATTCTCTTATAAACCTGATTTCGCACTTCGTTGATCAGTAGCGCTAAAATAATTGGCACAGGGAAATAGAAAAGTATATTGTAAAATGAAATTAACAGTGTATTTCTAAACAGCATCGGAAAATCAGGGTCGGTGAAAAGTGTTTTAAAATGCTCAAAACCTACCCACGGACTTTTCCAGAACCCTAAAAACGGATTAAAATCTTGAAAGGCAACTACTATACCAAACATTGGAATGTACCTAAAAATGATGAAGTACAAAATACCCGGTAGAGCTAAGATATACAGCCATTTGTCTTTTTTCAGTCTTTTCCATATAGAAGTGGTAGCTGTCATTAAATCATTCTCTCCCTTCTTTTTTGATCCCTTGAGAATATTGTTTTTCATCAGATTTCCATTATTTTTGTCGGTATTAATATTGAGATTTGAATTTTGTTTTTGGTTTAATTTTATTTTAATACTTTGTTTTTGTTGTGTCAATACCTATTTTTTTATTTTCTTTTTGAATAACTAAAAAGAGTTTTTTATTTTTAAAATGAGCTAAATATTGCTAAAAAGAAATACTTACAAAACCAAAGGGCAGTCACCTCTCTTCCAAAAAAGAATGATTTGTCCAAAATGCTAAGCTTTAAAATATTCATTCGAAAGAAACAATAGCAACTGGAGGCAATAATCCTGATTGGACCATTTCTAGGTCAAATTTTAGAGAAATTGAAAGATAGAAGTTCTTCTCTGCCTCTTTTCTTAATTTTTCCAATTTTTCTTGTATTCCAAGGAGAGCTGCTGCAGGAGTATTTTGAACTTCTATCACAAGTTCATTCTCACCAATTTTTAATGCCTCTGTTATATCCCATATAAACGGTGAAAAAGCTCTTGCACCAAGATATTTTTGATTCAGCCAGACCTTTGCAGAGTACCTTATATTGGGACAGTAAAGGAAAAGACGCTTATTTTTAAAAGAACTATCATGAGAAAATATAAACGTCTTTCTATAAACCACATTACCAGAATAGTCACCATAGCCTAAGCTTTGCCAATCTTTTAAATCTGAGAGTAAAACAAAATCTTTATCAAAATGAATTTCCCAGTTATCGTTTAACTCCAAGATTGTTTTTGGCAAGCTTTTAAGCAGATCTGTTTTTTGAACACTATCTACATACTCATCACTTGCTATTAAAACTAAAGTCTGATATGGATGCATGTACAGATCTAATTGTATATCTTTCCCATTACTTCTGATACTTGATACCGTCAAAAATTTATTCTGCGTTTGATCCCATACATATACATTTCTCCTGTAAAATTTCAATATTATCTTACCCAAAAATGGAATTGATGAATCATTGAAAAGAAAAATCAGATGATTGCCTTCTATTCTTTTATGAAGAACTCTTACATCCCTGCTGTCTACAACAGTGATATCTTTTTCAACCATCTTTGATAGGTGCTTGATACTGTCAACAACCACACCCATCTCTCTATCTGCGAAGTGGAAAAACGATGTAAAGGTTTTATTATAAACAAACAAAGGAGAGTTTTCGAAGAAAATAATCTTCCCACCTTTACTTGAGAAAAGCTTTAAAAATCTGAACATCTCTTGCGGCAAATATTTTATAGGCGGAAGAATAATAATATTATATTCTTTTCTATTGTTGGCATATATTCTCTGGTTTTTAATTTCCAGATATTCTAAAAGAGAATGGTCAAAAAAATTAAAATCAATCTGGTTTTCTAAAAGTGCATTGCCAATTTCCATTGCTTTCAAAGCAGATATATTTTCACCTGCCCACAGATCTGATGTAGGAAAGTAAAGCAGAACCTTTGTACAAGGGGTGCTTACATAAAGAAGATATGAAATGGTGTTAATATATTTAATTACCTCTGGAAAGAGATAATTTTGCGGATGGTCATGAAGATATTTGAAGATTGAGGTCAAAAATAGATTTACGTCCATTGCAAACTGGTAATCAACTACCCATTTGATTTGCTCAACAGATATACCTTGTCCATATACTGCAAAACTCTCTGAAAAGGTCTGAGCA
The DNA here is from genome assembly GCF_003999255.1 of Caldicellulosiruptor changbaiensis. Taxonomy (GTDB): domain Bacteria; phylum Bacillota; class Thermoanaerobacteria; order Caldicellulosiruptorales; family Caldicellulosiruptoraceae; genus Caldicellulosiruptor; species Caldicellulosiruptor changbaiensis. The sequence continues at coordinate 800,126 of NZ_CP034791.1, read as the reverse complement.
ATGTTTTTAATATGAGAAACTGAAGAAGCATATTTAGGGAATACTGCCTTTTTGTTATACCAGATTTGTCTCCAAATTACATCGATTGCTGGAATATGAACATATTTCATATGTGAAAATAACTGTCCTTCAGATTTGATTAGCTGCTCTATCATATCTTCATGATTTAGATGTACTACAAATTTGAGGCCATTTGCTTCACACCAGTTATATATCTGCTTAAAGAAAGTATTTGTAAAAATATTGCTCCATACATCCCAGTAATCTGCTTTTACTCTTTTCATTTCTTCATCTAATTGCTCTCTAAAGAAATGTGGTATGTATTTTTTAACATCGTAGCCTTTTTCATTGTAAAATATATCAAACATATTGTCAGTATATGGTAGCCCAGAAATAGAATAATCAGGTTCATCAGCAAAAAATCCAATTATTGTCTTTCCAAATTCTTCTCCCATATAAGCTTTGTATTTTTCATATACCTCACTTATGAATAGGTTGACAGCTTCATAGTCAAGATAATCACAAAGCGAATATGTAGTATCTTTAGCACCTGTTGGATGATGAACGTATCTTGTTGGAGATGTCCTGTAAGTTGAAGATATTACTTTTATTTGCCAGGTCGAATGATAGGGCAAGTATAAAAATTCAGCACTAAATTCAAATCTTTCAAAAGCAAAATATTTATTTTGGTTTATGTCTTTAGCCAAAATCCCAATTGTACCAGAGTGAGGTTCAACTTTACATAAATTACCTTCAATAATAAACTCCTTCTCAACAACAATAGCTTTCATCCTCTTGTGAGGATACTTCTTATTAAAAGTTTCACCAGCAAAGCCACTTGGATATGACCCTTCATCGGCAATCCATACTTTAACTCCTCTTTTTTTAGCTTGGAGAACTGCAAACTTTACCATTTCAAACCAGCCATTTGTTAAATATTTGGGCGAAACATTATGACCTGCTGCAATTAATACTTGCTTAAAGCCAAGACTTGAAATATAATCAAGCTCAGCATTTATTCTGTTCTCGGTCATCTCATCAGAAAAAATCCACCAATGAATAATACTGGCAGTAGCTGGAGGGTTGTTGATTTCTTCAAAAATAGAACTTAATTTGATACTTTCATTCATTGTATGTTTCTCCTTTCACATTTTATTAGATTGATTTTTGCCTTATTTAATAAAAATTTTACACAAAAACATTCCAAAAATCAATAAATATTAAATAAAACCACAAAAAATAAAACCTCCTTCTATTTTGTTACCATAGAAGGAGGTTTATTGATATTCTTATTACAAAAGAGCCTTATTCAACTATAAACGGCAAAAGCGCCAAGATTCTTGCTCTCTTGATAGCTCGTGTAAGCTGTCTTTGATGTCTTGCACAGTTTCCTGTTGTTCTTCTTGGCATGATCTTGCCTCTTTCAGTAAGGAACTTTTTCAATCTATTTACATCCTTGTAGTCTATGTCGTATATTCTTTCAACACAAAAAGAACAAACTCTTTTCTTTTTCTTCTGTCTTGAGCTTACCTTTTCTACAGTCTGAGTAGTTTGGTTTTGGGTCTGATTTTGATTTGTCAATCATCTTCCCTCCTTTTTCAGTTTTTTACTTTTATTTAAAACGGCAAGTCATCTTCTGGATTTTCGTCAAGATCCAGTTTCGAAGAGGTATCTATATCCTCTTCAAAGAAGTTTTCAAGCTCACTGTCAAGTATCTCTTCATCTAAGTCTGGCAAAATTTCGTCGCCTTTTACATCTGCCTCAGCCTCTGCTGGAGCATCCTTTGGCTTTGGTTCTGCAAAGTATATCTCCTCTGCAATTACCTCTGTAATATAATGTCGACGATTTGATTCATCATCCCATGTTCTAAGCTGCAGTCTTCCTATTACAACTACCTGCCTACCTTTTTTCAAGTAATTCTTTGAAAACTCAGCAAGCCTGCTCCATGCAACAATAGGAATAAAATCTGCATCTTGGTCGTTTTCTCTTTTGAACCTTCTGCTGACTGCTAATGTAAAATTAGCAACGGGGGTATTGTTTGCGGTTAATCTAAACTCGGGGTCGCGTGTCAAGCGCCCCATTAAAATAACTTTATTCAAAAAAGCCGCCCCCTCTTACTTTTCGAGCTTTACAATCAAGAACCTGATGACCCCATCTGTGATTCTGTAAACCCTCTCAAGCTCGCGTGGGAAGTCAGGCTTGCTTATAAATTGCATCAGTACATAATACCCTTCTGCATGCTTGTTAATCTTGTATGCAAGCCTTCTTTTTCCCCACTCTTCTACTGTAAGAAGCTGCCCATTGCTTGAGATAAGGTTCTTGAACTTTTCGACAAGAGCTGCTCTTGCCTCATCGTCAAGTGTGGGGCTTATTATAAACACTGTTTCATACTTTCTCTCAACCACAGCTTTCACCTCCCTTTTAGACTTAAAGGCCCCCAAATCACTTTTTGGGAGCAAGGGAAGAGGAATTTTTTCTTCCCACAACATGCAGTATTTTATCACAAAATGCGCTTTAAAGTAAATAACCTATTTTTACTTTGAAAAATATGCGCGAACTTCTTTTAAAATTTCTCTTATTGGAAGGTTTTGTGGACATTTTGTCTCGCAAACGCCACACTCAACACAATTTTCTGCTCTCTCTTTTTCTTTCTTTGTATAATCATTTTTCATCTCCTGATACATGTTATACATGCTTGCCTGATTGTAAATGCTAAAATTCCAAGGAATATCAACACCCTGTGGACATGGCATACAGTATTTGCACTCTGTACAGTTGACTTTTCTTAGATCATTGTACCTTTGCGCAACCTTTTCCACAAGCTCAAGTTCTTCGGCTGTAAGACACCCTATATCATATTTGCTTGCATACTCGATATTTTGCTTTACCTGCTCCAATGTGCTCATACCACTTAAAACAACTGATACTTCCTTCTGATTCCAAAGCCATGCCAAAGCCCACTCAACAGGTGTTCTTTTAACAGCTGCCTTATCCCAAAGCTTTTTAATCTCTTCCGGCGGCTCTTTTGCAAGCCTTCCACCTAAAAGCGGCTCCATGATAACAACTGCTAAACCTTTTGACGCAGCATACTTTAAGCCCTCTTCTCCTGCTTGATAGTTCCTGTTCAGAATATTATACTGAATTTGGCAGAATGTCCAGTTGTAGCTATCTACTATTTCTTTGAATGTGTTCAAATCATCATGGAATGAAAATCCTATATACTTTATCTTCCCTTCAGAGATCACTTTTTCAACCCATTTAAATATGTTAATACCTTTTAACTTTTTCCAATGGTCCTTGTTAAGAGCATGTAAAAGGTAAAAGTCAATGTAAGTTGTATCAAGTCTTTTTAGCTGCTCATCTAAAATCCTATCAGCATCATCAAAATTATTTACCTGCCAAACAGGAAGCTTTGTTGCAATCTTGACCTTTTCTCTATATCCCCCTTTCAAAGCTTTACCAACCACAACTTCACTGTTTCCTCCATGATACACATATGCTGTGTCAATGTAATTGATTCCATGGTCAATTGCATATTGTAGCATCTCAATTGCCTTTTCCTCATCAATCTTTGAATAGTCACTGTCTAAAATAGGAAGTCGCATTGCGCCAAAACCAAGAGCTGATACCTTGAAATCGGTTTTCCCGAAGGGCCTGTAATTCATTTAAAAACCCCTCCCCAGTAACCGTTTATTTAGAGTGTGTGATGTTTATATTTTACCTTACCTTTTCGAAAATATAAATACAAAAAAGCTGCAGAAAATTTTCTGCAGCTTTTAGATATTTTCACAAATGATTTTTCCCATTTGCTTTGTTCCAACAAGTTTACAATTTTCCGTATAGATATCTCTTGTTCTATACCCTTCTTTGAGAGCAATCTTCACAGCATTTTCTATAGCCTTTGCAGCATCTTCCATGTCAAAGCTGTAGCGCAGCATCATTGCAGCAGACAATATCGTTGCAATAGGATTTGCTAAATCCTGCCCTGCAATGTCTGGCGCTGTCCCATGAATTGGCTCATAAAGGCCAATCTTGTTGTCGCCAAGTGAAGCTGAGGCAAGCATTCCAATTGAGCCTACAATCATTGATGCTTCATCTGACAAAATATCTCCAAACATATTAGATGTCAATATAACATCAAATTGTGATGGGTCTTTCACAAGCTGCATGGAAGCATTGTCAACGTACATGTGAGCAAGTTCCACATCCGGATAATTTTTTGCAACTCTATTTACAACCTCACGCCAAAGTCTTGAAGACTCTAATATGTTTGCCTTGTCAACGGATGTGACTTTTTTTCTTCTCTTTCTTGCTGCCTCAAATGCAACTCTTGCTATTCTTTCTATTTCACTTACTGAATAGATTTCAGTGTCATACGCAACCTCTTGTCCATTTCTTATTTCTCTTCCTTTTGGACCAAAATACATTCCTCCAATTAACTCTCTGACAACCAGAATGTCAATGCCCTTGTCTACAATCTCTTTTTTGAGTGGGGATGAGTCTTTTAGCTCATCATAAAGTACCGCTGGACGAAGGTTCGCATATACCTTTAGACCACCTCTTAATTTTAAAAGAGCCTGTTCAGGTCGCAAATTTCCTGGAAGGTTATCCCACTTTGGTCCTCCAACAGCACCTAATAGTGTTGCCTCACATTTTTTAACAAGTTCTAAATCTTCCTCTCTAATTGGAACACCATACTTGTCGATTGCACATCCGCCAGCGTCAAGGAAGATATACTCAAATTTAACCCCAAACTTTGAAGACACTTTGTCAAGAACAAGCAGTGCTTGTTCTATTACCTCAGGACCAATTCCATCACCAGGAATTACAGCTATCCTATGCATCTTTTTTCAACTCTCCTTTTACAAACTCTATAAGCCCGCCCGCTTTCATTATATTTTGCATGAACTCAGGAAACGGCTTTGCCTTGAACTCTTTGTTCTTCGTAAGATTTTTTATACTACCTGTTACAAGGTCAACCTCAACCTCATCACCAGCTTCTATTCCATCTACTGCCTCTTCGCACTCAACAATTGGAAGACCAATATTTATGGCATTCCTGTAAAATATCCTTGCAAAAGATTTAGCAATAACACATGAAACTCCACATGCTTTTATTGCAATTGGTGCATGTTCTCTTGACGAACCACAGCCAAAGTTTCTACCTGCAACCAAAATGTCACCTTTTTGAACTTTATTTACAAACTCTTTGTCCAAATCTTCTAAGCAGTGTTTGGCAAGCTCATTTGGATCAGATGTATTTAAATATCTTGCAGGAATAATGACATCTGTATCGATATTATCATAGTACTTGTGAGCTTTCCCTTTAAAAATCATCTATTCTTCATCTCCTTTCATTCCAAGCTCTTCAGGTGATCCGATATAGCCAAGTACTGCTGATGCTGCTGCAATTGCAGGTGATGACAGATATACTTCACTATTTGGGTGACCCATTCTGCCAACAAAGTTCCTGTTTGTTGTAGCCAAAGCTCTCTCGCCTTCTGCCAAAATTCCCATGTGCCCGCCAAGGCATGGGCCGCAAGTGGGTGTTGAAACAACACATCCTGCATCAATAAAGATTTCAATGAGCCCCTCTTTTAAAGCCTGCTTGTATATGTTCTGTGTTGCAGGGAATATGATACAGCGAAGGCCTTTTTTAACCTTTCTTCCTTTCAAAATCTTTGCTGCAATTCTCAAATCTTCAATTCTTCCATTTGTGCAAGAACCAATTACAACCTGGTCTATATAAATCTTTTCTGTTATCTCATCTATTGTTTTTGTGTTCTCTGGAAGGTGTGGGAAAGCAACTGTGGGTCTAATTTTTGAAATATCAATCTCAAAGACCTGTGAATACTCTGCATCCTCGTCTGCCTTGAAGATTTTGTAAGGCTTTATGGAGTGCTGTTTTACATACTCAATTGTCTTTTCATCAACCTCAAATATACCATTTTTTGCACCTGCTTCAATTGCCATGTTAGCAATGGTGAACCTGTCATCCATCGAAAGTGATTTTAAGCCCTCTCCCGTGTATTCCATTGACTTGTAAAGTGCTCCATCAACACCTATCATACCAATAATGTGAAGGATAATATCTTTGCCTGATGTCCAGCCAGTTTTTTTGCCGTAGAGCACAAATTTAATAGCCTCTGGAACTTTGAACCAGCACTTTCCTGTTGCCATTGCACATGCCATGTCAGTAGAACCAATTCCTGTTGAAAAAGCACCCAATGCCCCATATGTGCATGTATGAGAGTCTGCACCAATTACCAAATCGCCAGGTACAACCAGGCCTTTTTCGGGCAAGAGTGCATGTTCAATACCCATCTCGCCAACTTCAAAGTAGTTTGTAATCTCATACTTTTTAGCAAACTCGCGAACCATCTTACACTGCTGGGCAGATTTTATATCTTTATTGGGTGTGAAGTGGTCTGGAACTATTGCGATTTTGTCCTTGTCAAAAACCTTATCAACACCTATCTTTTCAAATTCTTTTATTGCAACAGGTGTTGTGACATCATTTCCTAAAACTAAGTCAACATTTGCAAATATCAAATCGCCTGGCTCAACATATTCTTTTCCTGCATGGTACGCCAAAATCTTTTGAGACATTGTCATTGGCCTTGGCATAGTAAGTAATCACCTCTAAATTTGTTTTTTTATAATTATAAACATCGCTAAAATCATTTTCATCATAAAAATTTGTTTTCTTTGCCTATTAATTAATGTTTTTTTCAACATAGTCAAATGTACATTCGACTTGTATATCAATATTTTTCCCCTTTTGCGTATCAATTTTTAGAGTTCCTTTTAACATAGATGCAAAAGGAGTGAGAGAAAGTAAATATAAAAGTAGCTTTTCTTCTATTTTTGTCGGAATCGAAATTATAGTAATTAATTTATTATCAACACAGTCAATACTCATAATAGCAAAGGCATCCATGTCAAATTGAATTATAATCATTATAATCTCAATTAATGTAAATAGTAATACACCGTAATATCCTTCAAAAGTGTATTCTTTTGCCCCATCCTTTACTTCTATTTTGATACTGCCACTTCCTTCAAATCTTTCTTCAATAGTTTTACTTAGATCTTTCACTAACCTTTCTACGTTAAACTTTATTGGATAGATTGGTAACATCGAAATGAAATTTGAAATAGTTCTCTTCATATTTTCAAGCAAAAAGATAACAATATCTTTTTTTCTGTCCGCTTTTAAAAGCTGAATAATATATGAATCCTGGTAGGAAATAATATCCCTTAAAACGTCAAAGTTTTGCTTTAGCTCTTTAAACTTTTTCTCAGTGGCTTTCAAAACATTGACATACATCTCATTTCCTTTTTCAAGAGCTTTTGTTAACTGTTCTTTTTCTTCTTGAATTATGTAGTATTCTAATGCTTGATTTATCACTACTTTGAGTTCTTCTTCTACATTCCATGGCTTTGTAATAAATCTAAATATTCCTGCTTGGTTGATAGCAGCCAAAACTTGAGGAAGCTGTGTAAATCCTGATAATACAACTCTAACTATTTTAGGATATTTTTGCTTTACAATTTTTAGTAGAGTAAGGCCATCCATTTCTGGCATTTTCATGTCAGCAACTATAACTTGAACATTTTCCTTTTCTAATATCTTCAATGCTTCTTCACCGCTTTTTGCAAAAAGGCACCTATATTCTTCATCAATCAATGCTCTTTTTAAAGCGCTTAAAATGTTATCCTCATCATCCACAAATAATACTGTGTATTTCTTCATTTTTCTCAAGCTCCTATCCTCAAATTATTCTTTTTTATAGTTATTATCTATTATTATCTAAAAACCATGCTTTAATTTCCTGACAAATATATTCATCAAGATTTAAATATTTGATAGAGTAAAGAGGATACTCTTGCAAACTATGAACTCCTAAAATATCCCATGCGCAATAACATGCAATATTCACAGCACAAACCAACTCTTTGTGAATAATCCTCTCATCATAGGGCTGGTGGTGAAAAAGAGCAGCTTCTACTACAGGATATGGTATATCCCACCAATTTAATAGCACTGCTCCTAACTCTGTATGCGTAATTCCAAACAATTCAAGCTCGATTTTTTCATAGTCAATTGGTCCTTTTTCTTCTTTTATGACAGAAAGATACTCTATGTATTTTTTAGGATATGTTTTAAGCAAAATCAATTGTCCTATTCCATGAAGTAAACCTGCAGAGGCGTAAGAGTCATGTACCTTTTTTTTCATAATATTATCATATAGGTAATAGAATATGTTATTTGCGATATTAGCATGTTGCCATAACAATGATTTGCTACTTCCATCTTGTAAACACTCGAAAATAGTTGTATTCAAAATTATATTCCTAACATTTACTAATCCCAAATAGACTACAGCTTGTTTTACAGAGGCAGTTTTTAAGTTGTAAAAAGCTGAATTGGCAACTTGTAATATTTTGGAGGAAATTGCAGGGTCTTCTTCAATAGCACTTATAATATTATCTATACCTAATTCCTCTTCTATTGTCTTTGTAATTTTGAGATATAAGTTCTTTAATGTAGGAATATAATCAATGTTGTTTACTATTTCTAAACACTTTTTAGCTTTCATTAAATCTTCTAACTCAAATATATTTTTAATTATTTGTTTAAGTTTTTCATTATCCCATGGTTTTAGAATATAAAGCTTTGCTATGTTTGTTTGAAGAGCCCTAAAAACGAGATTTTCGTCAGCATATCCACTTAAAATTATACGAATAGTACCAGGATATCTATGTTTAATCATTTTTAGTAGTTCAAATCCAGAAATGTTCGGCATCCTCATGTCGGTTATTATTAAATTTATGTAATTTTCTTCCATAATTTTTAATGCTTCTTCAGCACTTTGGGCAAAATATAGTTCATAGTCTTCATCTAAAAACGCTCTATTAAGAGCTTTTAAAATACTTACCTCATCATCAACAAATAGGATTGATTTTGACATTGTTCATCCCACCATTTTTTAAATTTGATTTTCTAACAATTTAGATCTCACAGGAAGTTTAAATATAAAAGTAGCACCTTGCCCCTCTTCACTTTCAGCCCAGATATCTCCACCATGTTTGTTAACAATAATGTCATATGAGATGCTAAGCCCAAGCCCTGTTCCTTTTCCAACATCTTTGGTAGTAAAGAAGGGTTCAAAAATCTTCTTCAAGTATATCCTTTTTATACCAGGTCCATCATCTTTTATAGAGCAATATACAAAGTCTGAATCCTCCCATGTTTTTATCCAGATATGGCCTTTTTGTGTTCTATTTGGCTGTGACTTTATAGCCTGAGCAGCATTGATTAAAATATTTAGTATCACCTGACCAATTTCACCGCGGTTACAGTAAATTTGTCTTATTTCCCCATATTCTTTTATAACCTCAATATCATATTTTAGTTCGTTTCTTGCAATTAAAAGAGTTTCCTCTATAATATCATTTAAATCTTCATAGCTTGCCTGACCATCCAAACCACTTCGTGCAAACTTCTTTAAAGTCTGAACAATGTGTGCAACTCTCCTCAGTCCGTCCATTGTCTCACTTAAAAGCTGGTCTATATCTTCCATGATAAAATCAAATTTAAGTTGCCTTTTAAATTCACCAATCTTCTTGCAATTCTCAATAATACCTTCCATATCTATTTGATTACCATTACAGATATTTTTACTAACTTTATCGTACTCCTCCATTAACTTTTTAAATTTTTCAATGTATTTTCCTAATGTTTCCATATTAGTTATTACAAATCCCAATGGATTGTTAATTTCATGTGCAATACCTGCTGCTAATTGACCAATTGCAGACATTTTTTCGTTTTGGATTAAAACATCTTGAGTTTCTTTTAACTTCTTTGTCAGTTCTATTAATTCCTTATTTTTCTCTTGTAAATCGTTTAAAGCTGATTTGTAGAGATACTGATAGTTTCTGAGCCTGACAGCAGCTCTTAGTCGATAGGTTAGCTCTACCTGATTAATTGGCTTTCTTATAAAATCATTTGCACCCAAGGAAAAGCTTTCTTTTATAACTTCATCATCGTCAAGCGATGTCATAACAATCACATAAATATCTCCATACTCTTTTGTCCTTCTTATAAATTTCAAAACTTCAAATCCACTTATACCTGGAAGAACAATATCTAAAAATACTTTCAACCGTCCAAATTTCCCAATTCATCTCCATTGAATTTATGATCTCGTTAATCTGTCTGCAAATAAGTGGGGAATCATCAACAATCAATATTCTCATGATTAATTCACCACCTATTAATCTATAAAAAAATTAGAGTAAGGATATTATTCCTTACTCTATATATACCCAATTTAATCAGCGATTTAATTGTTAATATATTTTCCAATCTCTTCTTCTTCATCCATTGTAAGTACATTCTTCAGGTCAAGTATGATAATCATGTCATCGCCAACTCTCGCAATTGAGTCAATAAACTTGCGTTTGATACCTTTTATGCTCTCGTTTGCTTTCTCAATCTTGTCATCTTCAATTTTGAGTATCTCAGAAACATCGTCCACCAAAAACCCAAGCTGGAATTTAGAGAGCTCAACAATAATAATCTTCTGCGTCTCAGCCTTTGACTCAATCTCAAGCCGCTTTGCAAGGTTGTAAACAGGAACAGATGTGCCTCTTACATCAATAATACCTTCTACATATTGTGGTGCACTTGGAAGTTTTACAATCTTTGTAGGCTTTATAATTTCAACAATCTCAAGTATGTCAACCCCAAAGCTGTAATCTCCAACATTGAAAATAACATATTGCTTCACGCTACTTCCTCCTCATTCCTGAATTTTTTGAGGTAAGCGTTTATAAAAACATCTATTTCACCGTCCATCACTGCCTCAACATTGCCAACCTCTGCATCTGTCCTATGGTCTTTTACCAAGGTGTATGGGCAAAATACATATGACCGAATTTGGTTACCCCAACCAATCTCTGTCTGCTCACCCTTGAGTTTTTGGATCTTCTCCCTTCGCTCTTTTTCTTTGAGCTCTAAAAGCTTTGCTTTTAAAATTTTGAGGGCGATCTCTCTATTTTTGTGCTGGGAGCGCTCGTTCTGGCAAGTGACAACAATTCCTGTTGGAATATGTTTTATTCTCACAGCTGATTCTGTTTTATTTACATGCTGACCACCTGCTCCAGACGCCCTAAATGTGTCAATCTCCAAATCCTCTTCTTTTATCTCAACGTCTGCATCATCTTCTACCTCAGGCAAAACCTCAACCGCTGCAAAGGATGTATGACGCCTACCTGCTGCATCAAATGGTGAGATTCTTACAAGCCTGTGAACTCCTTTTTCTGCTTTCAAATACCCATAAGCATTCTCACCAACTATGCGAACTGTGACATTTTTAATACCTGCCTCTTCACCAGGCAGAATATCTAAGGTTTCAACCTTGTAACCTTTTTTTGCTGCCCAGCGGGTGTACATCCTAAGTAGCATCTCTGCCCAGTCCTGAGCTTCTGTACCACCTGCACCAGCGTGGATTGACAAGATCGCATTGTTCTTGTCATATGGACCGTTTAGAAGTATCTCAAGCTTGAACTCCTCTATCTTTCTTTCTAAATCTATTAGTTCTTTTTCAAGTTCATCAGACATTTCAATATCGCCTTCTTCAATACTCAGCTGTGTCAAAACTTTCAAATCTTCCCATTGAGAATAAAGTTTCTGATACCTTTCAATCTTGTCTTTTAACCTCTTAATTTGCTGCAAAACTTTTTGTGAATTTTCCAAATCTGCCCAAAAATTTGGGTCTGATGTCTTGTTTTCAAGTTCTTTTAGCTCTGCTTCTAACCTATCTATGTCAAAGAGAAACCCTCATTTCTTTTAAATCTTCTTCAACCTTTTCCAACCTTTGCAAAATCTCTTCAAGCAAAAGCATGGTCAAAAATCACTCCTTTACCGAGATTTTTGCTGTGTTACCTTTTTACACCGCACCACAACATTTTTTGTACTTTTTGCCACTGCCACAAGGGCATGGGTCATTTCTTCCAACTTTTTGAGTTTTGACAACAGGTTTTCTTACAGGGCTATCGGAAGGAGAGTTTTCATACATCTCTTTTACAACTCTTTCTCTTTGTGGCATATTTTCAACATTTGCATGGAGAATAATTTTTATCGTATCCTCTTGGATTCTCTTTATCATCTGGTCAAACATCTCAAAAGCTTCAAATCTGAACTCAATTATAGGGTCTTTTTGACCAATTGCTCGAAGTGAGATACCTTCTCTCAGCTGGTCAACAGCATCAATATGATCCATCCAATGCATATCAACAACTCTCAAGAGCACAACCCTTTCAAGCTCGCGCATAAGCTCGCCGACTTCTTGTTCTTTCTTCAAATATTTCTCTTTTGCAATTGAGATTAACTTTTCTTTCAGCTCATCCTTTGTCATGTTCTTAGCATCTTGCTCAGAAAGCTCATTGTCCAAGAATATGAACTTGAGGTCCTGTATTAGTCCTTTTATATCCCAATCATCAGGATATGGACTTTCGCCTGTGTACACTTTTATCTTGTAATCAACAAGCTCATCTATCATATTCAAAATAGAGTCCCTTAAATTCTCGCCCTCTAAGACTTTTCTTCTCTGTGAATATATTATCTCCCTTTGTTTGTTTAAAACATCGTCAAACTGTAAAAGGTGTTTTCGTATTTCAAAGTTTCGGGCCTCTACCCTCTTTTGTGCCTTTTCAATGGCATCAGATAATAGCTTGTGTTCAATTGGCTGGTCATCAGGAAGTCCTAATGACTCAACAAGTCTTTTGATTCTCTCAGAACCAAAAAGTCTCATCAAATCATCTTCTAACGAGACGTAAAACCTTGACTCACCTGGATCACCCTGACGGCCGGCTCTTCCTCGAAGCTGATTGTCTATTCGCCTGCTCTCATGCCTTTCTGTGCCAATCACTTTCAACCCGCCAAGTTCTGCAACACCTTCACCCAAAACAATGTCAGTACCACGGCCTGCCATATTTGTTGCAATTGTCACAGCACCTTTTTGACCAGCTTTGGCAATTATCATCGCCTCTTTTTCATGGTGCTTTGCATTTAACACCTCATGCTTAATTCCACGCTTTTTTAGCATTTCGCTTAACATCTCAGATTTTTCTATTGACACTGTACCTACTAAAACAGGTTGACCTTTCTTGTGAGTCTCAACAATCTCCTCAACAATTGCCTCGAATTTTGCCTTTTCTGTCTTGTAAACCTTGTCCGGATGGTCAATTCTTATCATTGGCTTGTGAGTTGGTATCTCAATTACATCAAGCTTGTAGATTTCTCTAAACTCTTGTTCTTCTGTCTTTGCAGTACCAGTCATGCCAGCAAGTTTTTTGTATAGTCTAAAATAATTCTGGAATGTAATGGTTGCCAAGGTCCTGCTTTCTCTTTCTATCCTCACACCTTCTTTTGCCTCAATTGCCTGGTGCAATCCTTCAGAGAATCTTCTGCCGTACATCAGTCTTCCTGTAAATTCATCGACAATTATAACCTGGCCATCTTTGACAACATAGTCTCTATCTCGTTTCATAAGCCCATGAGCTTTTAAGGCTTGAATTATATGATGGTGCAGTGTTGCATTTTCTGGGTCAGCTAAGTTGGTAACACCAAAATATTTTTCTGCCTTCTTGATTCCTTCTTCTGTCAGAGCAACTGTGTGTCTTTTTTCATTTACTATATAGTCATAGCCAGTTGTATCTGGCATTTGTTTATCATCATCACTGTTGTAGTAAAGAGGTTTTAATCTTCTGACAAAGTTGTCTGCTCTTTTGTAAAGGTCTGTTGACTTTTCGGCCGGCCCTGATATGATAAGAGGCGTTCTTGCCTCATCAATCAAGATTGAGTCAACCTCATCTATAATTGCATAGTTCAACTCTCTTTGAACAAGCTCTTCTTTGTAAATTGCCATATTATCACGCAGATAGTCAAAACCAAACTCATTGTTTGTCCCATAGGTAACATCACAATTGTATGCCTTTCTTCTCTCTTCACTTGTCAAACCATGTACTATCACACCAACTGAAAGACCAAGGAAATTGTAAATAGGGCCCATCCACTCGGCATCTCTTTTTGCCAAGTAGTCATTTACAGTTACTATATGAACACCCTTCCCCTCCAAAGCATTGAGGTATGCTGGAAGGGTTGCAACCAAAGTCTTTCCTTCACCTGTCTTCATCTCGGCAATTCTTCCTTGATGCAAAACTATGCCACCTATCAATTGGACTTTAAAGTGGCGCATCTTCAGGGTTCGCCATGCAGCCTCTCTAACAGCTGCAAATGCCTCTGGCAATATATCATCCAATGTCTCGCCATCTTTTAGTCTTTGTTTGAATATATCTGTTTTTTGCCTCAGCTCTGCATCTGTTAACCTTTCATATTCCGGTGCAAGTGACTCAATTTTGTCTACAATTGGAAGTATCTTTTTTATCTCTCTTTCGCTGTAGCTACCAATTAGCTTTTCGATAATTTTTAGCATCCTTTTTCTCCCTCGATTTTTTGAATTTTTAGATGTTCAAGTTATAATTTTATCACTAATTGAATCTATATTCAAACAAAAATCCGCTCAAGACAATCTTCGTCTTGAGCGGGGGCAGTGATGTCTCATCAATTTTTTCTTTTGTCACTCATTTTTTTAATATTCTGGTTCAATCAGACCATATGCGCCGTCATTTCGCTTGTACACCACATTGACTTTATCAGTGTCCTGATTTAGGAAGACAAAAAAGCTGTGTCCCAAAAGGTTCATCTGCAGAATTGCCTCATCAACGCTCATAGGCTTTATTGGAAACCTCTTTGTCTTTGCAATCTTAAACTCACCATTTTCCTCTTGATTTGTCTCTTGCTGAGCTTCTTCTTCAAACGTCATATATCTTAAAGACTCTGCATCCTTTGCCCTTTTTGCAATCTTTGTTTTAAACTTTCTTATCTGCCTCTCTAAACTGTCAACAACCAAATCTATTGCACTGTACATGTCATTACTCGCTTCTTCAGCTCTTAAAATCATGCCATAAAATGGTATTGTCACCTCAACAATGTGCCTAATCTTCTCAACGCTCAATGTCACATGCACATCACAGTTCATTTTAACATACCTTTCAAGTTTTGAAAGTTTCTTTTCAATCCTATCTTTTAGTGCATCTGTTACCTCTATGTTCTTGCCGCTAATTATAAAGTTCATCATATTGACCATCCTTTCTATGTAGAAAGTTTTGTTTTGTTATTATATATATACCACCCATTTTGAATTTTCTACACAAAAATTTTATCCACAAAAATGTACACAATCCACAACAGCCAAATATCCTTTCTGTTAAAAATATCCTTGTGGATAATGTGGATAACTCTGTGGATAGTATATTTCCCAAAGGATATAACCTGTTGAAAAAGTGACTAAAAACAATAAAAGCGCATACCTTCTTTTTGGCATGCGCATTTTTATACAATTAAATCTTGTTTTTTACAAACTGGACAATCTCAGTTGATTTCGGCGGGCAGCCTGAAATTGAAATATCAAAATTTTTCGTGCAGCTTCCAATTCCAATTCCATCGATGCCTTTTCCCTTAAAACCTTGGCCTATGCAAAGTTTTTTCTCAATCTTTCTAAGATACCCTTCTTCATCTAATCTCATAAGTGCACTTATCAAGTTTGCATAGCAAACAGAACATGCATCCCTCTCATCAATGTATTTTGCATACTTGCCGACAATAGATGATTTTCTTGAAGCTAAGCGTGGCTTTTTTTCAGGATTTATTTCTATCAGATTATAACCTGTTGTCTTACCAATTCCTAATTTTTCAGCAAGCTTTATGTATTCTATATCATAAGGATTGTATCCCAAATTTTCTGCAGCAAAACTGTCGATGAGAACTGGGTCAAAACCAAGCGCAATAAAATCCTTTTCAACAGGATTCCCACCTTCTTCAAAGTCAGGGTCTGGCATGAGGCTATCTACAATGATCAAATGTGTTTTTATAGCCTTATTAAGATATGCAATTGGTTTGTGAAGCCCCAACGTGTGAAATCGTCTCTTTTCACTGTCTGGAATCAGTCCTTTTAAGTTCTTGAGCGCACAAGTCAGCCTTGTCTGGCAGTGACCTTTCAAAAGAGGGACATTTATTAAATAGTCGTATTCAAATACACTTTTACAGACGTTCAGTTCATACCCGTCAACGTTTACCTTTTTAACTAGGTCATCTTTTGTGTCAATTAGCTTTACACCATATTTTTTTGAAATCTCGCTATATCCACACACCTCAAACGCTCTTTTTGTAGATGCTCCAAGCCACGCACCTTCTAAAATTGTAATATTGTCATGTCCATTTTCTTTTAAGTACTCAATTATCCCTTCAACTATCTGAGGATTTGTTGTCGCACCAGAGGTATATGGTTTTGCAACCACTAAGTTTGGTTTTATTGCAATTTTTGAATTTCTTGGAATGTATTTATTTACATCAACGTAGTTTAGTAGGTCCTTTGTCATTGACTTTGCATCTTTGCCGTAAATGATATAAATGTTATTGTTCAACCTATTTCCTCTCCTTATTCTTTTATAGTAATCTCTGTATCAGGGAAGATACTTTTGAGCTTGTTCATAATCTCTTCATCAGATTGAGGTTCTTGTTTAGCTTTTGAACTGTTACTATTTACCTCTACTTCAACCTCGCCATCATACCCTACAACCTTTTTTAGAACAGACTTGAAATAATCAAGATTCCTTTTTAGAAGCTCTGCAAAGACGCTGTCTTCTTCTTTAAAACAGATTTTAAGGCCATTTTCAAACTTAATGCTTGCACTTTGCAGAACCTGCGAAAGTCCAGGCTTTTCTTCCTTTACTGCTTCTTTTACTTCAGCCCATCTTTCTAAAACTTCAGAAACATCTGCATCTGGAAGGAGCATTTTCTCTTTGTTGACTTCAGAGGACCCTGATTTCTCACCCGCTGCTGTGGATAATGAAAGAGTTTTTTCTGTTTTTAAACTTTGAAGTAGACTCGGATTTTCTAAAATCTGTGAAAGTTTTATTTCAAGTTTTTTTACCCTTTCATTTAGTCCTTCAAATGATGTGTCCATCTGCATATCACAAAGCTTAATTGTGTTTATTTCAAGCAAGACCTTTGGAAACCTTGTCCATCTTATCTGGTTTGCAGTGTCAATTAACATCTTTATAACAGACACAATTCTATTTGAATCAAGGAGGTTAGAAAGGTTTGTTACAAAGTTCTTGTCCTCATCCATCATGTCAAGCAAAACGTTCTGGGTACCTAAACGTAAAATCAAAGCATTTCTCAGCATTTTTATGCTCTCTTCTAAAAATGTATTGACATCCATCCCCTCGTCCCAAAGTCTGTTTACCACTCTCAAACCCTTGTTAGAGTCATTCTCGACAATTGCATTCAAATACTCTTTCACAATTTCTGTTGAGGTAACGCCCAGTAAGTTTGCAACAAACTTGTATGATATATGCTCATCAGAGGTGTTCACACATCTCTCTAAAATTGTAAGGGCATCTCTTAATGCTCCCTCTGCTTTTTGAGAAATAAGATATAGTGCTTGGTCGTCAATTGAGATTTTTTCAAGCTCAACAACCTTTTTGAGCCTTTCATATATATCCTTTACAGAAATTCTCTTGAAATCAAATCTCTGGCAGCGAGACAAAATTGTAGCTGGCACCTTTTGTATATCTGTTGTTGCTAAAATGAAAAGAGCATGGGCTGGGGGCTCTTCAAGCGTTTTTAAAAGTGCATTGAAAGCCCCTGTTGAGAGCATATGAACCTCGTCTATTATATATACTCTTTTTTTGCACATTGAAGGTGGGTATCTAACCTCATCTCTTATCTGTCTTACATCGTTTACGCTTGTGTTGGATGCTGCGTCTATCTCCAAAACATCAAGTGTCTTTTCATTTAAAATACTCTGGCAAACATCACATTCATTACAAGGATTCCCATCCTTAGGATTGACACAGTTTACTGCCCTTGCCATTATCTTAGCGGTGGTTGTCTTGCCAGTGCCACGCGGCCCTGTAAAGATATATGCATGGGCAACCTTGTCTTGTTTTATTTGATTTTTCAGTGTCTTTGTTATATGCTCCTGGGCAACAACATCCTCAAACACTTTTGGTCTGTATTTTCTATATAGCGCTATATGCATAAGCCTTCACCCTTGTCATAATTGATTTTTCAAAAATTTTTTTCTCAGACAATTGTAAACTCTATCTGCCTCAAAGCTACATTTGCGGAAATTACCCTTACTTTTACCTTGTCTCCTATTTTATATACCTTTTTTGACTTTTCTCCTATTAGCTGATATGTCTTCTCGTTAAAGACATAATAATCATCTTCTAACGAACTCACTCTTACAAGTCCTTCTATAGTGTTTTCAAGCTCAACAAAAAAGCCGAAAGGTGTGACGTTTGAAATAATACCTTCAAAAACCTGACCGATCTTGTCTGTCATAAACTCTACTTTCTTGAGTTCAACTGTTTCTCTTTCTGCCTCTTCAGCTATCTGCTCTCGCTGTGATGTCCACTTTGCTATCTCAGGCATCTTGCGGCGAAGTCTTTCTGCTTTCTTTTCTGTCATCTTTCCTTTTAGAACATCTTTCATAATCCTGTGAATTACAAGGTCAGGATATCTTCTAATAGGTGATGTGAAATGGCAGTAATAATCTGTGGAAAGACCAAAGTGTCCAAGATTTTCTTCACAATATCTTGCTTTTTTAAGCGAGCGAAGACAAAGTGTGTGAATTACCCTTTCTTCTGGCGTACCCCTGCTCTGCTCTAAGATTGCCTGCAATGCTTTTGGGTGAATCTTGTTGGAAATTCCTTTTAGAACATACCCCATGTTGTATATAAACTCAGCAAACTGGTAAATCTTTTCTATGTCTGGCTCTTCATGAACCCTGTACAAAAATGGTACATTTAGCCAGAAGAAGTGATTTGCAACTGTCTCATTGCAGATAAGCATAAACTCTTCTATTATTTTGTTTGAGATTGTGAGCTCATACCGTCTGACGTCAATTGGTTTGCCGTTTTTGTCAAGGATTACCTTTGTTTCGTCAAAGTCAAAGTCCAAAGCCCCTCGTTTCATGCGCTTTTCACGCAAAATTAGTGCAAGTTCACGCATCAGCTCCAAGTCTTCTCTTATGTGTTCATACCTTTTTAGAAGGTCTTTGTCCTCTTCTTTAAGTATCTTTGTAACATTTGTGTATGTCATTCTCTCCTTGCTTCTTATAACACTTTCAAATATATCATGCTTTACCACATCGCCATTTTTGTCTATTTCCATTAGAACAGAAAAGGTAAGCCTATCCACATTTGGGTTGAGAGAGCAAATTCCGTTTGACAGCTTGAAAGGAAGCATTGGAATTACCCTGTCAACAAGGTAGACGCTTGTACCACGTCTGAAAGCTTCTCTGTCAAGGTGCGTATTTGGCTTTACATAATGACTGACATCTGCAATGTGAACACCCAGTAGATAGTTGCCGTTTGGAAGTTTTTTAATTGACACTGCATCATCAAAATCCTTTGCATCCTCACCGTCAATTGTAAAGATTGTCCAGTCTCTTAAATCAACTCTTCCTTCAATTTCCTCTTCTAAAACAACATCTGGGATATTCTCAACCTCTTTTAAGACCTCTTTTGGAAATTCTTCATCTAATTCGTACTTTTTAATGATTGATAATATATCTACTCCTTTTGCATTTTCATATCCCAAAATCTCAACAATTCTTCCTTCAGGGTTCCTTCTCTTTTCAGGATACCTTGTAATCTCAACAACAACCTTTTGCCCTGTCTTTGCTTTGTTTTTCCCGCTCTTTGGAATATATATGTCATAGGTTATTCGCTGGTCATCTGGAATCACAAATCCAAAGTTTTTGCTATCTTCATATCTTCCAACAACCTTTGTAATTCCTCTTTTTAAAATCCTTTCCACATACCCTTCAACTTTTTTGCCTTCAACAGGTAAAGAAAGTGCTTTGACAAGTACTCTATCGCCATGCATAGCCCCGTTCATGTTCTCTGCTGAGATATAGATGTCAGGGATATTAGGATTGTCAGGAACCAAAAATCCAAACCCGCGCGGATTTACTTCTAATACACCAACAAAAAGGTTCATCTCCTCAGCAAGGCCATATCTTCCGCGCTTTGTCCTCACAATTTTTCCTTCCTGCTCAAGCTCATCAAGAATTCTCTTTAGTAAAAGTTCGTCTTTTTCATACCAACCTAAGATATCTAAAATTTCAGAAAACGTCATTGGATGATAGCTTTCTTCGCGGATTAAACTCCAAATCTCTTGTTTTTTCTCTTCAAATCTTGTTTTTTTCACAGAACATCTCACATCCTCTTTTTTTAAAAGTTTATTCTACAACCCAAGCTCTACACTTATTTTCTGCATGGCATCTAAAGATATTCTTAAAAACTCCTCAAGCTCAAGCCCAAGCTCAGAACATGCCTTCATCTGGCTTCTATTTGCCCCTTTTGCAAAGCTTTTCTCATTAAACCTGTTCATTAAAAATGGTACTGTCACATCAGAGAGCTTTTTTGATGGTAGAATCAACGCACCTGCAACAATAAACCCTGAAGTTGGGTCAACACAGTAAAGCGCTTTATCCATAAGACTTAAACGGGGAAGACCATGTGCGTCGTTGTGAACTTTTACTGCATACACAATGTCTTTGTCAAACCCTAAATCCTCTAATATTTTTGCACCAACTATACTGTGTGAGCTTGGGTCATTTTTTGTCTCCTCATAATCTATGTCATGGACAAGCCCGCATATTCCCCATTTATCCATATCCTCTTCAAAATAGCATGCAAGCCCTCTCATAATAGCCTCACATGCCAAGCAATGTTTAAGCAGGTTTGGTGTTTTAATTCTCTTCTTAACTTCTTCAAGTGCAATATCGCGTGTTATGCTCATAATAAAATTTTCCTGGTCAACTAAACTGTGCAAAACTGCACGAGTTTAGCGGCTGGGGTATTTATAGTCCGCCTTTCAAGCTTTCCCAGCCCCAGCAGGCGGTATTTGGGAAAGCCATAGCCCCTGCCCCAAGAAACAGGAACTCACGCCGAATCTCGGTTCCCCCACTTGCCCTGAAACCAATATCGATTTCAGGACAGACATGTCACGCAATATCCTGTCAGGGGAAAGTGGCGTTACCACCGCTACCCTGAGAACTCGCCAGAGATTGTGACCTTTACCACAGGTACCAGAACTTGTTCCACCCAGAGACCCTGATACCTTCCCCGGCTCACTCTCAGAGCTTTGTATCATCCGCATCACATTCTCAATCTCCTTTATCTGCTTCCTCCTCAAAATTACATTCTTCACCGTTTTGCTTACATACTCTTTTAGTTCTTCTAAACTACTTCTATCGAGCAATCTCAAAAACTCCATATAGTTTGACGGTATCCTCTCCTTCAGTCCAAGCCCCCTTCTTGCTACTACGTATGCTGCAGCTACGTCCTTTGTCACCATAAACTGCGGCGTGTACTTCAAAATCCCTATTACAGAACTGTATGCAGGGTCTACTTCTATAACCTCTACACCTTCTCTCTTTGCTAAAAGTTTTACCTTCTCCAAAAGTGACCTGTACCCAAAATAATGTCTTATCCGTCTTGATTTTCTACCTGAAAAATCTCCTCTTCTTCCTCTGTCTTTCATGTCCAGTCTTTCAATCACAACAGCTTTTCTCTTATTCTTTTGCTATTTTTACAATCTCATGAGCATACTGCCACCTGTAATACTCTCTTTTATCAAAGCTGCCACTTTCAAGCTTCTCAAGTGGTATTTCCCCATATCCAAGAAACTGTCCCTGATCATCTGTTTCTACCCATGCAACATTCTTTGGATATGCATTAGTGTCTATCCCTATAACTCCATTCGCTCTCGTTATTGCAGGTTTTGGGAAAACTTCCTCAATAGCAAAGTAGGCATATACTATACCACTTTTAAGTTTCAGCTCAGCAGAATAAGACTGTCCAGAAATACTTATCGCCTCAAGAAGTTGATTTTCTATCAATGTACCTTCCATCTTTTATCTTCCATCCAGGCTGTATTCTCGCATATACATACTCCCTTTCTCCTACGTTGATTCTAAGTCTTGTACAATCTTCGTCTATCTCAATCCTTGTATTGAGATTACCTTTCTTGCTCCTGTCTCCTCTTGAATACAGATTCCCCTTTCTTTTCTCCTGCCACTTAAGTTGAAGTTTCCTATATTGTTCGCCGTTTATATGTCGCTTCCTTAGTTTTTCAAAAAGCTGCCTGCCACCAAAAATGACCTTCCTGGGATTTTCGCCTCTTTCTTTGCAGGAGGTCAAAATACTTTTTGCTTTCATTATTGCATCATCCACGTATCGGGAATTAAGATTGAAAATCCCCTGCAGCTCTCTTTTGAGTTCATTTCTTGTGTGACCTTCAAGTAACCTCTTGTATGCATACCTCATGCATGATGACCATCTTCTCATAAGGTCCAGGACTTTTTGTTTATCTTCCCTGCTTTCAAAAATTAGCTTGGCCTGAACTGTTACCATGCTTTTTTGCACCTCTGTTACCATAAATCCTTGCTGCAAAAGATGTTACTATCGCTATTAAATCCTCTGCCAGTTCCTTGTTTATGTCTTCTTCGTTTTCTTGACCGTTTAGCACTATAAGTTCTACTCCATAGCTTTCCATAAAAAATTTGAGATATTCAAACCCAAACCTTGCAAGTCTGTCAGGATTCTCCACTACAACTTTTTCAACTTCTCCTCTCTTAATCTTGTTCAAAAGTTTCAACAGTCCCCTTCTGTTCTCGTTCACCCCACTCGCTATCTCAAATATAGTCTCATATTGCCACCCTTGAGAATTGGCATATTCTTCAAGTCTTCTTATCTGATTTTTAAGGTACTCTTCTTGCTTTTTTGTTGATACCCTTGCATACAAAACAACGGTTGGCTTTGCTTTTTCCTCTATCATACCCAGTAGTTTTTCTATGTCTTCTTTTTTATACCTTCTTCTACCCTTTGGGGTTCTAACAGGGGTAATTAACCCCTCTTTCTCCCAGTTTATAAGTGTCCTTCGACTGATTGAGTATATTTCTTTTACTTTTTGCATACTTAATAACATCTATCATCACCTAATTAAAATTATACCCTTTTGCATAACTATTTTCAACTGTTGCTGCCTTCTTTTGTAATTTAATTGTAAAAATATACCACGTATGATGGTTAAAATAAAAACCCAAGGTCGGCTACCAACCTTAGGTTTACTTTATTACTAATAGGTTGTTGAATAAAAAATATTACCAACAATACATAAAATAAACAAAAGTTATTGATTCCATTCATAAGCGAAAGAAAACTTCTTACCTTCTAACTTTCTAAGAAGTTGCTCAAATAGAAAAGTAATTAGTATCCAATCAATATACCTTTTATAATTTCTAAATCCCTTGAGCCTCACATTCTCAAGATTATATTCACCTTTTAATTTGCTAAATAGTCTTTCAATCTTTGTTCTCTGCTTGTATAGCTTTTTACCCTCTTCAGTTTCTAAAAATCTTATGTTCTTGCTTCTAAAACTATTGCTAACATTGTTTTTATTTTTCATGTTTCTTTTGTTTATCCCAGCAACAAATTTAACTTTAAGCTCATTTGCTATATTAAACCATCTGCTACAATCGTATCCCGCATCTGCTAATACAATCTCACAGCCAAAGCCCCATGCCCTATACAAAAGCTCTTCTTGTCTTGAGTCATGTTCATTTGCCCCTGTTAAAATCCAGAAAAGTGGTATTACTTCTTCTTTACCTGTACACAAAAGATGTAATTTGTATCCCCTGAAAAATCCTATTGTAATATGTATACCTATTTTTGCTTCTGAATCATTTTTGGCACTTCTCAGCGGCGTAGAGTCTACTATCGCTATACTCATATCAGGTTCTATCTTAGCTATTAATATGTCTTTTATATCTTGCATGTATTCTTTTTCTATTTTTCTTGACAACTTTGCAAAATATGAATAGTCCGGACTTTCTTCTATACCTACTACTTGCTTAAACTCTGTGTCTTGATTTATTCGATATTCTAATTCTCTGAAACTCTTTATCCCCTTTTTAACTTTATAAACCAAACAAGCTATTATCTGAAACAGATTAAATTTCCTCGGTCGTCCCCTTCTATTTTGCTTTATCTTCCTCGATAAAACTTCAGTAACCTTTTTTATTACAAAAAGCAGCTTTAAAAATTTCTTATTTTGTGCTTTAATATTCTTAGTCATCTTTTTCCCCCTTGTGTTTTGTTGTGGTTTTCTCTTAAATTAAAATTATAACACAAGGGGGCTTTTTTCTTTTGTTACTATGTTTACTCTATATGGTTATTTCTTTTATTCAACAACCTCTTATTACTAAGAATAAAAGTATTGATACAACAAAGAAAGCCGCTGCGATTATCCATGTGTATCTTCCAAGCATAGCATCAAGTGTTCTTCCCTTGTACTTTCCAAAAAATGTCTCAGCACCACCTGCAATTGACCCAGAAAGCCCTGCGCTCTTGCCTGACTGCAAAAGCACAACAATTATAAGTGCAATTGCTAAAAGAAGCTCTAAAACGGTTAGAATTATTTTGGCCATCGTGCTTTAAAACCTCCTAAAAAATTTTGTATTGACTTGTAAAAATTACAGGTTAAATTATAAATCCACTTCTCTGCATTTTGTCTCAACAAGTTTAATTTGACCTTCCTTGTCCTCACCTAAAAGCAAATCACACATCTCTTTTGCCTTAGCGTTTGTGAGAAAGATATCTTCTACTTTTCTTCCATCTTTGTATTCAATCTTAACATAGAAGACTTTCAATACATTCACCTTCCTTGCAAAAAGCCATAAAAACCATATTAAAATTATACCACAAGATAAGAAAAATTCAATCAAAATAAAGAACTTTACTCCAAATACTCCCCAACAAAAACCTCCTCAGCAGGGCCGGTCATGAAGACTGTATCATCATCCTGCCACTGTATCTCAAGAGTTCCAAAATAAAGGTGGACATTTGCTTTTCTTTCTGTAAGTCCATTCAAGTTTGCTGCTATCACAGATGCACAAGATCCAGTGCCGCATGCAAATGTTGCACCTGCTCCTCTTTCCCAGGTTCTCACCTTTATATTATTCTTGTCAATCACCTGAACAAAGTTGACATTTGTCTTTCTTGGAAAAGCCTCATGCTTTTCTATTTTTGGTCCTAAAGTATAAATGTCCACCTTTTCAACATCATCAACAAACAAAATAGTGTGCGGAACACCCATCAAAAGAGATGTAATTCTGTATTCATTGCCATCAACTACAATAGATGTATTTATGGCATCACTTTCTGGGTCACCTTGCATTGGTATATCTTTTCTTTTAAAGCTGGGCTTTCCCATATTCACTTTAACTTTATCAACAAGGCCATATTCGTTTACAAAAAGCTCTGGCTCAATTATGCCTGCCAATGTCTCAACTTTGAATTTAGTGGCTTTCACAATTCCTCTTTCATATACATATTTTGCAAAACACCTGATGCCATTTCCACACATCTCAGCTTCAGACCCATCAGAATTGATAATTCTCATCCTGATGTCAGCAATATCTGAATTTAATACAAGCAGCAGACCATCTGCACCAACTCCAATGTGTCGATGACACATCCTCTTTGCAAGCAAGTTATAATCTATATCCTCTTTACCTCTTGTATCTATCACAATAAAGTCATTTCCAAGCCCGTGCATTTTTGAAAAAAGCATAACATTTGCTACCTCCTTTTAAAAACTTTTAGTTTCTCAGCGAAATTACAGGTGGTGGAACTCTTCCTCCACGTTCAATTAGCCTTTTTGGTGAACTTTTGTTGATACTCATCACCTTTGATCTTCCCAAAAGCCCACCAAAGTTAACCTCATCTCCTTCTTTTTTACCATATGCAGGAATTACGCGCACAGCAGTTGTTTTGTTGTTGTAAATGCCTATGGCAATCTCATCTGCAATCATAGCAGAGATAACTTCAGCTTCTACATCACCTGGCACAACTATCATATCAAGACCAACAGAGCATACACTTGTCATTGCCTCAAGTTTTTCTAAAGAGAGTGCCCCTGCCTCTACTCCCTTTACCATTCCAGAGTCTTCTGATACAGGAATAAATGCCCCTGAAAGTCCACCTGTGAAACTTGCCGCCATAGCGCCACCTTTTTTCACAGCATCGTTCAAAAGTGCTAAAGCAAACGTAGAGCCATACCCGCCAACCTTTTCAAGTCCCATCTCTTCAAGTATCTCTGCAATGCTATCACCAATTTTTGGTGTTGGAGCAAGAGATAAATCAACAATACCCATTGGGATGTTTAGCCTTTCTGATGCATACTTTAAAACAAGCTGACCAGCCCTTGTTATCTTAAATGCCATCTTTTTTATTGTCTCATAGACCTCATCAATTGAAGCATCTTTTTTTCCTTCTAAAGCCCTTTTTACAACACCAGGGCCTGAGATTCCTACATTTATTGCGCTATCTCCCTCGCCAGTCCCATGAAACGCACCTGCCATAAATGGATTGTCATCTGGTGCGTTTGCAAACACAACAAACCTTGCACATCCGAAACTGTCTTTGTCCTTTGTTTTTTGTGCAATGTCTTTTATTATATGCCCAAGATGGGCAATCACATCAAGGTTAATACCTGACCTTGTTGTACCAACGTCAACCGAAGAACACAGCCTATCTGTTGATGCCAAGGCATCTGGGATAGAAGATATGAATTTCTTTGTATTTTCATCATAGTTCTTGTGAACAGAAGCAGAGTAGCCACCTATCAGGTCAATCTCAAGTTCTTTGGCAATCTCATCAATGGCAAGCGCAACCTTTAAAAGGTCTTCATATGAATAAGAAAAGGTCAAAAGTGAAATTGGTGTTAGCGCAACCCTTCTGTTGACAATCGGTAGCCCAAACATATCCTCTATCTCATTTGCCACATTTTTGAGATTCCCAGCATATTTTATAATCTTTTTTCTCATGTTATCAATAAACCTCTGGGGAATGTCAGAGCTACAATCAAAAAGGCTTATCCCTACTGTGATTGTTCGAATATCCAAATTGCTTTGCTTTACCATATTAATGGTCTCAATTATCTCCTGTGATGTGAACATTCTGCTTTCATCTCCTCAAAAACAAAAATTACTATATCCTGTTTATGTTATTGAAAAGGTCTTCGTGCTGCATATTTACATCAACACCTATTTCCTGCCCTTTCTTTATGAGAAGGTCTTTCAGTTCAGAAAACTTCAATTTGCACTCTTGTAGGTCAACAAGCATTATCATAGTAAAAAACCCCTGCATAATTGTCTGGCTTATATCAAGAATATTTACATTGTTCTGAGCAAGTAAGCTCGAGATTGCTGCAATTATACCAACTTTATCCTTACCAACAACTGTTATTATTGCTCTCATGTTTCTTTTCCTCCAAAAGTTTTTATGATAAAGATTTTTGAATTTCAAAGCCTTTCTAAAACTTCACTGTACTCAGGAATTGCAGGAATAGCACCTTTTTTGGTTGCACACAGAGCACCTGCTATGTTCGCTTTTTTTACAATATTCACAATTTCATCTTCTGATAGATTTTCAACTGGCAAAGACTTTGAGATCTCATGTAAAAACATGCCGACAAAACAATCTCCACATCCAGTTGTGTCAACAACATCAACCTTTATTGTATCAACAAAATATGACTTTCCTTTAAAGAAAACCATGCTACCCTTTTCACCGAGTGTCACAAGGAAAATCTTTACCTTGTCTTTTATTCTATTATAAAAGTTATCTGCACCCTTTTCATATAACAAAACCTCTTCCTCGGACATTTTCAGAATATCAACAAAACCATTTTCAACAGGTTCAATCATGGTCTCTAAAGCCTTTTTTTGGCTTTCCCACAGGCTACTTCTGTAGTTTGGGTCATACGAGATTGTGCTACCGCTTTGTCTTGCAATCTTTAAAAGCTCTAACGTGGTTCTTTTGTTTTGTTCATATGTCATTGAAAGTGAGCCAAAGTGAAATATATCAGCTGACTTTACGATATTCATATCAATATCTTCCACTCTCAGGTAAACATCTGCACCATATTTTCTTGAGAACGAAAAAGACCTTTCACCCCTGCTATCAAGCTTTACAAACGCAAGTGTCGTAAAATATTCATCTGTTATTTTAACATTTGAAATGTCAACACCACAGGCAGAAAGGCTATCTATAATCATTTTTCCAAACATGTCATTCCCAACTTGTGAAATTAAATAGGACGTTCCTCCAAACTTTGAGATAGCCGCTGCAACATTTGCCGGTGCACCACCCGGGTTTGCTTCAAAAAGGTTTTCTTTTACATTCAAAAAATCTATCAAAACCTCTCCGTAGCAGACAACTTTCAAAAACTAGTAGCCCCCTTTTCTTTGAGTATAACATTATTATAGAACATTTAGTGTTCATAAGTGAAGAAAATATAGAGGATAAATAAACCTTGTGAGAAGCCTTTTAATATACTCTTTTAGCATTCTTCTTAAAAGTTCTTCACAGAAAAAGTGTAAAAATTTTTATAGCATATTAAAAAACAAGGGGCTCTTCTGCCCCTCTCAAAAGATCTCAATATCATGCACACTATCAATGCTTATATTCTTTACCTTCTCCTTCTCAAACACATCCTTTACCCTCTTTGTAACTATTAAAGATACACCACCAAGCAGGTTAAAATCACTGCCGTCCCAGTCCTCAGGCTCAAAATACCATCCAAACTTCCTTATCTTCTTAGTCCCATTTAGCCTCTCCTCTACTACCTCTCGATATAAATCCCTCCTTCTTCTCAATATATTGCTCACAACACTTATTCCCCAGTAACCTTCGCTTATTACGCCCTTCTTCTTATCCTTTATCACTACCTTAAATTTCCTCCACCCCGTAAACCCATACCTCTCCAAAATCCCTATCACCCTGCCCGTCACTACCAGTATACCACTTCCTGTGGTAAGAACATCTGATAACCTTTTATTCCTTATCCTCCAAAACTCTATCGCACCTTCTTTTTCCACAATCTCATGCCCTCGTCTTAATATCTCTAAATATTTACCACTTAAATAGTCTTCCTGTCGCATTTCTACTTGCATTGAACGCCAACTAGGTATAAGATGATAAAAATTGTCATAAAAGCTAAAATCTAACCCTTGTAAACCCATATCTGCTCGCTATCTCCCTTCCTTTTTCTATCACTTCAATTATATCAATATCTTCTATCCTGTTTCCGTGTTTTTCCTTCAAATCGTCCATTTCTTTAAACCATACTTCATTATAATCATACTTTTTCTTCAAATGGTCCTTTGCATCCCACAGCCCCAAAAACCTCACATCGTGGACATTCAACCCCGCTCTTTTAAATATCGATTCATAAAGACCACCTTCCCCAAATAAACTCTGTGGAAATATGTGGTGAACTTGATATGCCTTGTTTGCCAAATCCTTTATGTTATCCATACCCAGATATTTATACAAACAATCTCGATAGTTGGATTCTTTGAAAGCACTCACACCCAGCGACTTTGCCAGCTCATCGCTGCTATTTATAAAATATACTAAATCTTCTTTATTTTTTATCTCTCTTGCATTTTTAAAAATCCTTGCAAGTCTTCTTTCGGCATTCTCCAACCCCTCGTGAATGCTCAAATAAACTGCCTCTCTGCCATACTCTTCTGATAATTCCATCAGTTTTTTGTAATGTGAGTCTATATAGATATTTAATCCTTGGGTAAAAAATTCGCCTATCTTATTATACAGTCTTCCTGCCGCTGATATTTCAGAATTCGACAATTTCCTGCAAATTTTTTCGGCAAACTCAGGTGAATATTTCGCAACAGAGTCCCTGAATTCTTTACTTGAATTTTTCTCTATTTCATCCAAATATTTAAGCCACTTTTCAATATCATCTGCTCTTCTTATATCATTAGCATTTAAAGTTAAAAACAGTAACCTTTCAACTTTCTCGATACCTGGAATCTCTTCGCCAGTTATGATGTCTTCGCCTGCTAATATTTCTATGATATCTTTAATACCACAAGGATCTAATAATCCTAAAATAGCTGAAAATAGAGTTTCGCTTGTTGATGCTCCCTCAAATTTTACGATAGGCTCTATGGTTTCTAAAAACCGTGTATGTCTATCTACAATAACCTTAGGATTTACTTGGCGTAAAATTGAGCAATATTTGTGCCCTTCAAATACACAATCATTTATAAATACTATTGTTTTGTGATAATAAGCATGTATTCCAATGCTATTGTTTCTAAATGCACAGGATAAAAATAGAATGTTTTTTGAGCCTCTTTGCAGTGTTCTAAATGCCGGTTCATCTTTGCTGTTATTGCAGTTTTCGAATATACATTCATCAAACCTCAAATTTGCATCCTTGCTGTCAACTATAACAGGGGCACTATAAAATATGCTCTTATTTATCCTGACAGGTTTGATATTTGCGCAAAGCCACAGCCCGGCTGTTGAGCAGCTATGGAATGTGGTATTTGAAATCCAAAGCTGGGAACCCTGCGGAGAACAAACCGGGCTTACATATATACCCGTCTTCACATTCTTAAGTGTGCAACCATCTATCTTAACATATCCCTTGTGTCCTATGCTTAAAAAACCCGCAAATGAAGAAAGCTCTATATTCGTAATTTCGCATCTGGGTTGGTTACCACACTCCATTGGGGCTACTACCGCAAAAATGGTCATTCTTGAAGTATATTCTCTAATTGCTTTGAGTGTATTAGACTTTAATGAATTATTTGGATTTCCTATTTTCACATAAGTTTTTTTGTTAGGTCCACCTATTTTTAAGGAGCCGTAAACTTTAAACAATTCAGGGTATTTGCTGTTAACATAAATGGTTGAGCCCTCACAAATTATTAACTCTTCATCCGGTTCAATCAGAAGTTTTTCATCATTTCTTGAGCAAAAAACTATGTTTTTATTCAACATTGTAACTTTGCTTCTTTTTCTGGAATTATTTAAAGTTTGCTGCTTTTTGTAAAGAGAGCATGTTGTTGTTAAGATTACATCCTCAACTGTGTTTCTTTTCACATAAAGCGGAAGTTCTTCTCTTAAATAGAGGACTGCTTCTTCATAGTCACATCCCCACAAAGTTGTTTCAGTGTTAGGATCAAAAGCTTCATCACCAGGAAATAGATAAAACTCAACACTATCACTCAAACCATCTTCATCGCTATCAACAACAACCGGATTTGTCCCTGCTTCTATTTCCTCAAGATCGCTCAAAAGGTCGCAGTCGGTATCAAAATCGATAGGAGATGTTTTGTATTTAAGCACCTCATCGTAATCTGAAAGTCCATCCTCATCACTATCAACTTTGGTAGGATAGCTCACAAAATCCCAAATTTCTAAATTTTTCAGCAATCCACCCCATGGAAGTTCCAGTGTTATTTTCTGGGAGTTCTTTAGCTCCTCAGAGTCAGCAAGTCCATCTCCATCAGTGTCGGTAACACTGTCGTTTAAATCTGGAGCTTTTTTAAGTTTGATTATATCCAGATTGGACAAAACAATCCAGCTGCCATCATTGACATATTGGTTTGCTAAATCAATTAACTTTTCAAGTGTTGAAGAAAAGTCAGAATAGATGTCTGCAAAAATACCTTTTGTTTGGCTGGAAAAAGCAGAATACAATTCTTCAAACGACGTATTACTTACAACTGAAACAATAATATTATCACTTTTGAGTCTTTCTATTATCTCATCTGCTGACTTTATTCCAAACCTGTTCTCAAGCTTGTAGTTGGCATCTGTTAAAACAACTATGAATTTTGTGCTGTTTTCTCTAAAGCCAAGCAACCTTGCAGTTTCAAGAGCATCAATCAGCGTCTCAGGTGTATCGCCACCACCATCAACTTTTATACTTCCGAGTGCATTTTTGAAGTCATCTGCTGATGAGAAAAATCCATGACCTACTGTTGAATTTAGACCATCACATGTTATATCTTTGTATGTTACAAGCCCTAAATTTACACTAATATCTTTTGTTTTTAGCTTATCTACAAAATTGTTAATGTTTTGCTTGACAGCATCTATTTCGTCTGACATTGAACCTGTTGTGTCTATAACAAACACAATATCAGCCTGCCCGGAAGGTGAAACAGTCCCACTTTTTAAGCCAGTTATATCTAAATACTTCTTAAGATTTATAAGATAGTATACACTGAAATGATTTGTTTCAACAGTAATAGTTTTTGAACTCTCATTATATGTTGCCTTTGGTAAGCTAAACTTGCCGCCTTTGGTATCATAGCACACAACCGCAAAATGGCTCAGCTGCTCTCCCTTTAAAACAGTGTCATTTAACCTAAATTGAAGCTGGGCTACTTCAAACGGTTCAAAACATTCAATTTTAAAAGGTTCTCCTACTATAAAGCCATTTGCAAAAAATGTGGATGAATTATAAACTTTTTGAACAACAACACTGTTGACTATTTCACCCTTTGCTTTTATCTTGAGTCCAAAGTCAACCTGTTCATTTTGATTAACACTTCTTAGCCTTTCGCCTGACACAACTTGGTAGATACTTTCTTCTCCATCAATTACGCCATTGCCGTCACTGTCTTTGCTAAGTGGATTTAAACCACTATCTACTTCTGTTTTATCAAACAAACCATCTTCGTCAGTATCTACTTTTATTGGATTTGTTTTTGAGATAAATATTTCATCATAATCACTAATTCCATCAAAATCTGTGTCTGAAAAAATTGGAGATGTAAAAGTTTTTTCTTCAGACAAATTATCAAGCTTATCATTGTCAAAATCTTCTTTGGAATCAATAATGCCATCACTGTCAGAATCAGAAATGAGTGGGTCTGTTTTCGAAATTTCAAGTTCAAAATAATCACTCAGTCCGTCATTATCAGAATCCTTAGAAAGTGGATTTGTGCCAAGCTCTGCTTCATAGCTATCTTCAAGCCCATCTCGGTCACTATCCTGCACTTTGGGGTTCAAACCCTGCATGTTCTCTTTTTTGTCATTTATGCCATCAAAATCGCTGTCGAGGTTGCGAACATCTACTATTTCTTCGTTTGAATGACTCTCTCCAAAGCTGTTGTAAGCATACACCACGTAATAATATCTGCCATTTTCATAACATGTTGTATCTACAAAACTTGTATTTTTTGTCTTTGCTATTTCCTTGTAATTCTCTTCAGTTTCTGCTTTTCTCTTTACAACATAATATTCAGCATTGCAAACTTCATCCCACTCAAGATAAACATCTCCATAGACACTGTCTGCCATAAGAACAAATGGATACGGATACTTGTCGTGGACAACAATCCTGCAAACATCAAAACTTCCTGTCTCAGGCAGATTTGCCTTAACCCTTGTCTCTCCTACTGAAACTCCTTTTACATTGCCCTGTGAGTCCACCTCAGCAATATTAGGATTTAAGCTAATCCACTCAATCTTGCCTTTATACCCTTCAGGTTCAATTATATATTCTATCTTTCTGCTTTTGCCAATCTCCACATCCAAACGAGTCTTTGCAAAAGAAATCTGATATGGCACACCAGACTCTACAACTGTGACTTTACATACAGCTTTATATCCTCCATCCTTAGTTTGTGCAATTATATTTGTGGTTCCGGCTGCAACTCCTGTTACCATACCTTTTTGGTCTACTTCGGCAATTGAAGGGTTTTCGCTGCTAAAAATTACTTCTTGATTATCCGCCCACTCTGGAATAACTTTAGCAAATAAATATAAACTCTCACCTATTTCAATTTCCATTTCCTTCGGCTCTAAGCTGATGCCACAAACTTTTTTTGAGAATATCTGTATGTAATTTAAAACTGTCTTTGAATGACCGTGAAAAGATGTGCTGAGTGTAAGGTATTCATCATTTAAAATTACTCTCTTTTTTATCTGCTGAAATTCACCTCTTTTGAGTTTCAAATTTAAACAGAACTCCTGCCCTTCTACAATAACTGTGTTACATGTGTCCTTATTTGCACTCCCCACACTTATTACAACATCATAAGCTCCATTGGGAAGTTTTATCTGCCATTTATTGTTATGTTCTAATATCACGCCGGTACCAACAAGAGGTCTTTGCAGGCATTATCCCTGAAGGTTTTCGCCTTCTTTTCAAATCCAAAATCAAGCCCGAATTGATTTGAAAAAACTTCACCACTGTCTGGTATAAAACCTTCTGTTAAAATATTATTTTGTCCTTTTATATACGGCTGAAAATTAATGGATATAAGAGAAGAGTTAAAATCTAAATTTGCAGCCTCTTTGTAAGCTATAGCCCTTTTTTCTTTTCCCGAAATGTTTTTTATCTCCCAAATCACCCTGTCACCAGTAAATAATGTTGAAAAAGCAGTTGCATGTTTCCCCGGTTCGAATCTGTAAATACAGTCATCTTTTTTGATATCCCCAAGCAGTTTAGAGTGCCCTTTCGGAAGTATTATTGTATTCTTATTCGGATTTTCATATCCCCATGTTGCTTTATACTGGTTATTGTCAAGCCTCTCAACTTTTGTCACAAATATCGAGATGTCTTTTAGAAGTTTATCTGAACACGAAAAAGCTTGATAGGAAAGCAAAATTGAAATTAAAAAAGACAAGAGCATAATAAAAGATATTACTCTTTTTGGCATCCTCTATCCTCCACTATTTTTTATTTTTATAATATCATATCCAGTTTATTTTTGTAAATATAGCTTGAAACAAATTAAAACTTAAGGTATGATGAAAATATGTAAATACTCGAAAGAGGTGAAAATAAATAATACATGCTTTTTAATGTTTTCTTCCAAAAATATGTTGAGGTTTTATCTGGAAAAAAATATAATAACGGTTTGTTCTATGTTGAGTTTCTTGAAAAAGAAATAGAAAATACTCAGCTGGAAATTTACCAAAAAGTATATTATGGTTCTGTAAATAAAGTTTTAGG
Organism: Caldicellulosiruptor changbaiensis; assembly: GCF_003999255.1. Lineage (GTDB taxonomy): Bacteria > Bacillota > Thermoanaerobacteria > Caldicellulosiruptorales > Caldicellulosiruptoraceae > Caldicellulosiruptor > Caldicellulosiruptor changbaiensis. The sequence continues at coordinate 765,121 of NZ_CP034791.1, read as the reverse complement.
ATATTACATTCCTGACAAGCAGATAGGTTTTTTAAGAATTAAAATTGAAGCAGTTTTGCAATTTATGCTTGAAATTTTAAAACTTGTTTACCAAAATGGTTTCACAATAAGTTCAGAAAAAGAACTTGCCCAAGTTGTTTATATTATTTTACAAACTATTTATTCTCGCTTCGAATTTTACCACTTCTGCGATGTTTTTGCTAGAATAAATAACTGTAGTCGAATATGGCAGAAAGAAGAAGCTTTTGCTATTGCTTATTCTTATAATTTGATTATTGAAGAGAAAAAGAGTATTAAATTTCTGAAAAGAATGAACAAAAATCTTTTTGAATTTTTGATTGACAAGCTGTTCAATTACAGACCTGTAGAAAGCAATTACGACTGGTATGGATATACTAACAAAAATACTTTTGACAGTGCTTTCAGAAATTATATATATAGTGACAATCCGCATGCAAAAACAGTGGCAGTTAATTTATTCTTCCCTGATTCCTTTTATGGTTTATGCGCTGGTATGAGAAGAAAACGAATAGAAATATGGAGCCCTAATGAAGTCTTTTTACTTGCTTGTAAAGAAATTAACAAAGTTTTGAAAGAATCCCCAATGACCTTTGAAATTTCTTATTTGAATATGTTACTTAAAGAGTTTGCTCGTTCTTATCTGGGTGAAAACATGTTTAAATGGCAAGATGAAGGATTTATTATTGATAAAAAGAACGGTTATTTAATTATCGACCCTGCTTCGATTGCTCTTTATTTTCAACTTCCAATTGAGATATTTAACAAGGTTAAATATGATAGTTTCTGTTATGCGAGAGCAAGAGTAGACTTAAATAGTGAAGAAGTGAAAGACAGTAAATATCTTTATTTTGTATTTATGTTAATACGAAAAGCTTCCACTTTGCACTATATCAAAGTTTTGTCACACAGTCTTTATGAAGTTGAAAAAAGGAAACATAAAAATTGAGAATAAGAAAATTATTTGCTTTTCGAAGTATTAATATTCTAATGTCCTAAATTTAACTTTTTTATAAAATTTAATATTGTTAAAGGCCATTTTGTTTTGGCAATTAGAGGAAATTGACAGGTGTTAATCGTTAAACGAAATTAAAAACTTTGGACAATACCTCTGTTTCTCGAAAAGTAGTTTGCTGTTGATGTCATGTTTTTTCACTTTCGACATTTTAAGTTTTCAGAATTCCAAGTTTAGTAAATCCAAAAAAATTGGTGCACAGAAAGTCTTATCTGTGCACCGAAAATATTTTTATTTAAGTAAAGGGGGTCTTTCAGTTAAATATTTTTCCCTTTTTGTATTCTTTCATACATCAAAAACCTCAAAATGTAATACAATTTAAACAAGGTATATCCTCCTTATAGAATTCCCAGTTCCACATCCCTTCAAAACTTTAACGAAAACCTATTTATACCATCAACAAAAAGGAGGTATTATTACAGGTTTGCTACCTTGACAGGTTGTTCGAACAAACCTCTTTTTACCTCTGTAGTTGTCATGTGGCTTGCTTTGAGCATCTCTGTGATGTAGTTGCAAGCCTGCCATGGGTCAACCCTCTCACCACATGTAAACACATCTACAGCTGCATACCCAAGTTCTGGCCATGTATGAATTGTCAAATGTGACTCTGAAATTACTACAACCCCGCTCACACCCTGTGGTGAGAACTTGTGGAACGCTACCTCTCTTACTTCTGCACCTGCCTTGAGTGCTGACTCTACCATTATCTTTTCAATTAACTCGCGGTTGTTGAGTACTTCCTTGTCACAACCGTACAGCTCCGCAATAATGTGCCTGCCCAATGCGTGCATCTTCTCTACCTCCTTCTTGGAATTTGCTATTTTCAAGTAACAGAATTTATTTTAGCAAAATTTTTTCAAAAGTCAATATATTTTTTAAAAAAATATCATTTTCCTTTAAATTTTTAAATTAGCCCTCGTTTTCTTATTAACTTATAAGATTTTCTTTTTTTTATGCTATTATATGCATGAAATTTTTAAAACTCAACATTGAATACTTTTTCAACAGCATGTGCAAAGCCATTATTGTCACAGCTCAAAGTTATAAAGCTTGCTACCTCTTTTAACTTCTCTGTTGCATTTTCGACTGCAACCCCAATCCCTGCATATTCAATCATTGAAATGTCATTGTCACCATCACCTATTGCCATTATTTCATCTCTTTTGAGGTTATAATATTGCGCTAAAAATTTCAAAGCATTTCCCTTAGAAACATTAATATCAGTGAACTCCAAGAAAAAAGGCTTAGAAAACATAATGTTAAACTTTTTTGAAAACTCAAGAGGTAAGCTCTCTTTTAACTTTTGAAGCCTTTCATGCTCATCAAAAAACAAAACCTTTGTAACAGGTCTGTCTACAAACTCTAAAAAATTGTCCACCTTCACAGGCTCAAGACCCGTCAGGTTTTTGTAATACTCTACCTTCTCATTAAATACCTCAACATACCAGACATTGTCAATGTATATGTGAACATGTATATTCTCTTCTTTGGCAAGCCTTATAAGCTCTTTTGCATCATTTGGCTGAATCTCACATCCATATAACTTTTTATCGTCTTTTGGGTCGTAAACTAAAGCACCTTGATAAGTTATCATGGGATAAAAATTTTCAAGGTCATAGGCAATCTTTTTCACAGAAGGATAAGGCCGACCTGATGCCAATATCAAAATTACATTGTTTTTCTTCAAAAATTCAATAGCCTTTAGATTTTTGGGAGTTATCTTCAGGTCTTTTGAAAGGAGACTATCGTCAAGGTCTGTTGCAACAAGCTTTATCATCTTACAAGCACTTCTCCCTTCCTTATTGTCTTTTGCAAACCTAATAAAAAACGGTTTGGATATCATACCACATCGGGCATCAATATCCAAACCTTCATAATTTCAGTCTTGCCCTAAAATATCACAACCATTTTTAACTTATTTCTGATGTACAAATATTACATTTCCCGTCATAAGCTTTGGATAAAAGTAGGTGGATTTTTGGGGCATTTTTTCGCCACTCAATGACACCTCTTTTAACTCCTCAGCAAGTGTTGGATTTAATATAAATCCGTATTTCGCTCCACTGTCAACTACATCAATTAACTCTTTATCTGACTTTGTGTACTTCAGATTTCTTTGGTGTAATATATCCTCATCAGTGATATTTAATACATCATTTAATACAAGTTTTTGCAAAACAACAACGTCAAGGTTTTTATACGCTTTGCTTCCCTCAACATTTTTCAAGGCTTTTTCAGGATCTTTTAGCTTTATTAAGTAGTAGTTTCTATTGTAAGTATACACTAAGAACGCATACTTTCTATATGCTGCAAGCTTTTCCTTTAAAGGCTCATACTTACCTTCCTCTATATCAAAGTTTTCCTTTAACCTTTCAATAAAAATATCCTCTTCAACATCTGTTGAAAGAACAATTCTGTGGGTTGGAAGGATTACTATACCTTCATCCTCTAACGCTGTCAATGTTATCATAATGTAGTTATAATCCGCATCCTTGCTATAATCTTCTTTTTGCATCATCTCTTTTTTATACTCCAAAGCAGTCTCATACCTGTGATGACCATCTGCTATGAAGATTTTCTTGTCAGAAAATAGCTTCTTGAGCTTATCTATTATATCATCATCTGATACAATCCACATTCTTTCAAATGTACCAATTCCATTGTAACTTATATCTTCCTTTTTTGCCTTGATACTGTCAAGTACTTGTTTTACATTGAACTCCTTGTCTTCATAAAGTCCAAAAATGCTGCTTATATTTGCGCGTGTGTGTTTAAGAAGATTAAGTCTTTCTTGCTTTGGTTTGGAAAGTGTAAACTCGTGAGGAATGACAATCCCTTCTTCAAAGCTAACAAGCTCAAGCAAAACTATTAAACCTGTCCTTTTGTATCGCCTGCCTTCTACTTCAAATTCCTGCTCAATTACATATACACTCTCTTTTTCATCAAATTTCAAAATTCCCTTTTGAATCCACTCATCTAAATACTTTTTTGCACGTGTGAACTTGTTGTTTTGTTCATTGTCACCTTCAAATTCTTTCCCAAATTCAACCCTTATAATGTTGTATTCACTCTTTTTATAAAGTTCCTCACGCTCGCTTTCTGAGATTATATCATAAGGCGGACAAATACAGTCATCTAACTTGACTTCAGGTGAATATCTCAAACCCCTAAAAGCTCTGATATTTGCCATCTTTTGCAAAACCCTTTCTTTTTCAGTTTTTACTTTTTGATAGCAACTTTTTGTAGTTTTGCCATTGTGACTCTCAAGATACCATCTGTATTTTTGAGCTTTTCAACCGCTTCATCTGGCAAAGCCCCATCAATCTCACATACCATAACAGCTTTTTCACCTTTTTTGTTGCGCGAAACCTGCATTGTAGCAATGTTAATTCCGTACTCCCCAACAATTGTACCAATTTTACCTATCATACCAGGCTTGTCAATATTTTGAATAAGGAGCATGTACTTTTCTGGCTTGAAGTCAACTTTGTATCCAAAGAAATCTATAATTCTTCCTTCATTGTTGTAAACTGTACCAGCAAGTTCTAATACCTTTTCATCTGTTGTAAACCTTGCAGTTATCATATTCTTGAACTTTCCGCCTTCGTGTGTTTTGCTCTCAATTACCTCAATGCCTTGTTCTTGTGCTAAAACTTGAGAATTTACATAATTTACAGTGTCCTGAACAGAAAACTCAAGATAGCCTTTCAAAAGTGCACGTGTGAGCCATGTTGTCATCTTTTCATCTATCTGTCCGCTATAGATAATCTCTATTTTCTTCGCAAAGGCTCTTTCTGCTTGGATGAAAATCTTGCCCATTGCTTCAGCAAGTTCTAAGTATGGCAAAATCTCATCAAGTTTTTCTTTCTCAAATGCAGGAAGATTGACAGCATTTTTTGCAATGCCACCTTTTAGCACTGCTGCAACCTCTTTTGCAACAGATACAGCAACATTCACCTGCGCTTCTTGAGTTGATGCTCCTAAGTGAGGTGTAATTACAACATTGTCAAGCTCCAAAAGTGGGTTGTAATAGTCCTGTTTCTCAAGCTCAAAGTTTGGCTCTTTCTCCAAAACATCAAGCGCTGCTGCTGCAACAATACCTTCTTTTATCGCATTGTAAAGGTCTTTTTCATTGATAACTCCACCGCGTGCACAGTTTACTATCCTAACACCTTTTTTCATTTTTTTGAATTCTTTCTCAGAAATTAAATTATAAGTCTCCGGTGTCTTGGGTGTGTGAATTGTTATAAGATCAGATTCTTTCAAGAGAGTTTCAAAATCTACCTTTTCTACGCCATATTTTTTGAACTTCTCATCAGAGACATATGGGTCATACGCAATAACTCTCATTCCGCACGCTTTTAGTCTTTCAGCCACCAACGCTCCAATCTTGCCAAAACCAATTATCCCTGCTGTTTTTTCGTAAAGCTCTACACCTTTGAACTTATTTCTTCTAAAATCTCCCTGTTTGCAGGACATATACGCCTGTGGAATGTACCTGAATATGCTGAATATAAGTCCGAGTGTGAGCTCTGCAGCCGCCATAATATTGCCATCTGGAGCATTGACCACAATTATACCTTGTTTTGTTGCAGCTTCTACATCCACATTATCAATTCCAACGCCTGCCCTTGCAATCACTTTTAAGTTCTTCCCGCACTTAATCATCTCTTCATTTACTTTTGTAGCACTTCTGACAATTAAAGCATCGTAGCCGCCTATAATGTTGCAAATCTCTTCGTGCGAAAGCCCTATTTTTTCGTCAACTTCAATTCCTTCATTTTTTAAAATCTCTATACCTTCTTTTGCAATCCTTTCTGTAACCAATACTTTCATTTACTTATCTTACCTCCTTGGCAATTTCTTGAAGCACTGCTTTAGTTGCTTCTCCAACTTCAAAATTCTTATAACCGCACTCCAAAAGTGCAAGCTCAAAACATTCAATTGTTTTTAAAAGATCAAACTCGTCAACGTATCCCATGTGTCCAATTCTTATAATCTTTCCTTTAAGTGATGCTTGTCCTCCTGTTACCATTATATCATACTTTTGATTCATTATCTTTCTTACCTTTTCAATGTCAACGCCCTCAGGTGCCTTAATAGCAGTAATTACAGCAGATGAGTACTCTTTCTTTGGTAGAAGCTCTAAATTGAGTTTATCAGCAGCAAGCTGTGTGAGTTTTGCAAGCCTTGTATGTCTCTTGAAGTTGTTCTCAAGCCCATAGTCCAATAGAAGTTTCAATCCTACATCAACTGCTCTTATTAATGTAACAGCAGGCGTGAAAGGGGTGTCTTGGCTTTCTTTTAGGAGATTGTCTTGATACTTTTTAAAGTCCCAGTAAAATTTTCTTAGTTTAGATGTCTTGTAAAACTCCCATGCCTTGTCAGACACAGAGACAAACGCAAGACCTGGTGGTGACATCAAAGCTTTTTGAGAACCTGTAACAACAACGTCAACTCCCCACTCATCTGTCTTCAAATCAATTGCGCCAAGTGAACTTACAGCATCAACAATCAAAATTTTGTCTGTATTTTTTAGATACCTCGCAAGCTTTTCTATGGGGTTTGTAACACCTGTTGATGTTTCGTTGTGAGTTATAAACACACCTTTTATATCTCTGTTGCTTTCAATTATTTCAATTACTTCATCTATATTTGCAACATCCCCATAGTTATATTTCTTCTCAATAACATTCAAACCAAATGTTTTGCATATATTTATAAACCTATCACCAAAAACCCCCACTGATACAACTAAAACGGTATCGCCTTCAGAAAAGAAATTGACAGCACTTGCTTCCATTGCACCAGTACCCGATGCTGCAAAGGTGAGTACGTTGTTCTTTGTCTGAAAAACCTTTTTTAGGTTTTCATTTACTCTTGAGAAAATTTCACCAAATTCTTTTGTTCGATGATGAATAATCTGCTGTGACATGGCAGCAATTACCTCTGGTGGAAGTGGAGTTGGACCAGGTGTCATTAGCAGTTTTGGTTTTCTCATGGTTAATTTTCTACCCCTTTCAACAAAACTGAATGATTATTTAAGTTTGATTATATCTAAACTACTTAGCAATGTCAATAATTTGACAATCTTATTATTATACATTTTCAACACAACCAAAGCATATTTTTTTGTCAATCTAAAACAATTGCACTGCTGTGACAAACAAAACATGAAGAAACAAAAAGCCGGCAATTAGCTCACCGGCCTTTATAAATTTCAAATATAATTATTTCTTCTGGTCGTTTTCTTCACTTTCTTCATCTTTTTCATTATCCTCGTAATCTTCATCATACTCTCCATCGTCATACTCTTCTTCTAACTCATCAAGGTAAATGACCTCATTGCAATTTGGACATTCAATCTCGTCTTCATTTAAGTACTCGTCTTCTTCTAAGTAGAATGTCACCTTGCAATTTGGGCATGTTATTTCAATCAAGTCTTCATCCTCATCTTCTTCATCATAGTAGTCATCATACTCTTCATCATCATAATCTTCATACACTTCATCTTCTAACTTCTCTAAATCCTCATCAAGAGACTCAACAACATCTTCAAGCTCGCTATATCTGGTATCTAACTCATTTATAGCGTCTGCAAACTCGTCCAGCACATCAATAATACTTCTTATAAGCTTTCCTTCCTTAGACTCTTCGCTAACCCCAAGCCCGTCTGCCAGGCCTCTTAAATACGCTACCTTTTCATATAAATTTTCCATTCGATTGTCCTCCTAAAAAACAAGATAACCTCTCTATACTTAATATTTACCCATTAAAAATGGTTTATACACACTAACATACAAAATTACAACATTTAATAAATTACACTCTTGACAAATACTCTTCTGTTGATGTGTCAATCTTTATCTTGTCACCAACGTTTATAAACAATGGCACCTGAATGACAGCACCTGTCTCAACCTTAGCAGGTTTTGTTGCACCTGTTTGAGTATCGCCTTTGAAGCCTGGTTCTGTGTCAATGACTTCAAGCTCAACAAACCTTGGCGGCTCAACTCCAAATACGCTACCATTGTGAGAAAGAATTGTAACTGTCATGTTCTCCTTTACAAACTTTAGTGCATCACCAACCATTTCTTGGTTTAACGCTATCTGTTCATATGTTTGTGTATCCATGAAATAATAAAGTTCCCCGTCATTGTAAAGATACTGCATTTCCCTTCTTTCAATGTGTGCAAGCGGCATTCTCTCATCAGGTCTGAATGTCTTTTCAATTACAGCTCCAGTTTTTATATTTTTTAATTTTGTTCTTACAAACGCTGCACCCTTACCAGGTTTTACATGCAAAAACTCAATAACCTGAAAGATTTGACCATCGTACTCTATTGTCAATCCTCTTCGAAAATCGCCTGCTTCAACCATCGGCTTCCCTCCGCTATAAAATTTTGCTCTTCTATTTTATCAAAAAATTTATACTTTTTTCAACCAAATTAAAACTCTCTTACATCCTCCTTATTCTCTTCACACACCTCTAAAATCTTGCCTTTTGACAAAGTCCCGTATACCTTTTCAACCTTCGCATAAATGTATTTACCAATAAGGTCAGAAGCATCGTCAAATTCTATTCTGTTCTGGTTGACATACCCAACTGCATTTTTGGGATTGAATTTATCTTCTTCCTCAACAAATGCCAAAACCTCATCGCCCTCAGAAAGAGCTCCACACAGTGCCATGTAATGGTCTTCATCTTTTACAGGACATATTGTGAACTTGTTAATATGGATATTAGAAGAAGCTTTTAGATATATTTTTTTCTTGTACTTTTCTTGAAGCTCTTTTATTCTATCTACCTCACCCTTCCTTAAAACCTCGCATACCTTGGTATTTATCTCAACAAAGAACTTTTCCTCAACTCTATTTTTAAAATACCATTCAATCTCCTTTAAGACTTTTAAAGCCACTGTCTCGGGTGACAAGATTTTCCCACTACCTTCACAGTAAGGACAGCACGACTGCATGATACAGCTAAGTCGTTGCCTGACCTTTTTTCTTGTCATCTCAACAAGGCCCAAAGGAGTTATACCAACAACAACTGTTTTGGTCTTGTCGCGTTTCAAAGCTTCTTTTAAAGCATCTAATACAAGTTTTTGGTGCTCAGGATTCTTCATATCAATAAAGTCAATTATTATAATTCCACCTATGTCACGGAGCCTAATCTGTCTTGCAATCTCAACTGCCGCTTCAAGATTTGTTTTTAGAATTGTCTCTGAAACATCATTTTTCCCAACAAACTTTCCTGTATTGACATCTATCACAGTCAAAGCCTCTGTCTCATCTATTACTATATACCCACCGCTCTTCAACCATACACGCTTTGACAAAGCCTTTGACAACTTTTGCTCTATCTGAAAATATTCAAAAATGTTTGTTGCAAGATTAAAATACTCAACCTTGCTTTTAAGACTTGGCGCATAAGTAGATAAAAACTCTATTATTTTGTTATACTTTTTCCTGTCATTTATTACAAACCTGTCCACCTGATTTGTGAACATATCTCTTACAGCTTTAAAGACAAGGTCATAATCCTTGTACAAAAGAACAGGCGCACTTTCTTTGCTCTTTTGCCTTATCTTCTGCCAGAGGTTTTTCAAAAACTCAAGCTCGTTTCTCAAAACCTCTTCGCTCTTGCCTTCTGCTGCAGTTCTGACAATAAGCCCCATTCCATCTGGTTTGATTTTGCACGCAATCTCTTTTAGCCTTGTTCTCTCTTCTTCAAACTCTATTCTTTTTGAAATTCCAATATACTCTGTGTTTGGTAAAAGAACCAAATACCTGCCCGGAAGTGTTATATTGGTTGTTACCCTTGGTCCTTTTTGGTCATATGCCTCTTTTATTACCTGAACAACTATTTCTTGCCCACACCGCAGGGCAAGCGGATTTGTCTTTATCTCATAGTATTCATCTGTATCGCCAAACTCAAGCCTATTTATATCTCCTAAGTACAAAAAAGCATTCTTGTCCTGGCCGATGTTTACAAATGCTGCGTCCATGCCGGGTAGGATGTTTTCAACAACCCCTTTGTAGATATTTCCAACTATGCTCTGCTGGTCATTCCTTTCGATGTAAATCTCAACAAGTTCTTTGTCTTCTAAAACTGCAACTCGGGTCTCACCAAAACTAACATCTACTATAATTTCACTTTGCATTATATCACCCTTTGATAATTTACTTTTTCCCTTTCTATCTTTAAAATTTTATATTCAAAATTATATTCCTCTGAAAACGACTTTATTATATCCTCTGGCTTGATATAACTTCCATTTATGACATTGATATGAAACACAAGCTCTATACTATTTTCCTTTTTATTGCATTCATAGCTCAAAAGATAGTCCCAGACATTTCGGAATGTCACTTTTCCCTCTTTTTCACGTCTTATCTTTGGATTTTCTTTCATAAAATCTTCAAAAAGTTTACAAAAATCTTCCTTAGCTTCAATAAAACATTTATAATACATATCGCTTACTTGTATTTTATCAATTGTTTCTTCAATTTTCAACACTTTTAGTCCTTTTGGTAAAATTAAGTTTAGTCTTTCTATTACCTTTTCATCTAACTCCTCTTCAACATCAACCTCAAACATCTCTTCAGGCGAGCAAAGCCCGACTGCCATTGGCAAGATAAAGGTGATTTTCGGATGTGGGTTAAATCCTTCAGTAAATTTAAGTTTAATACCCAGTCTTCTAAATGCTCTTTCAAACAGTCTTACCATGTCAAGATGTGAGATAAAGCAAGAAGGCAGATCCCGTGAAAAGTAAAATCTATACCTTTTTACCAACACAGATTCCTCCTTTAAAAGTAGCTACTCCACATCCAACACATCTTTCAAAACATGATGGTGTTGGTTTTGCCTCATATGCAAGTCTGCACTCTTTCATCAAAAACTCTTTTGACACACCAGTATCTATCATATCCCATGGCAGAATCTCATCAAAACTCCTTTTCCTGTCTGAATAGAACTTGTAGTCAAGATTTGCTCTTTCAAAAGCTAACTGCCACTTTGAAAAGTCAAAAAATTCACCCCAGTCATCAAACTGACAGCCAAGTTCTACCGCGTTTTTCAAAACTCTTGATATTCTCCTATCCCCTCTTGATAGTACGCCTTCTAACTTGCTCAAATAAAAGTCGTGCCACTTGTATTCAACATCCTTTATCTTTGACAGCTTTTCTTTTAGCATCTTCATCTTTCTTTTCATCTCATCAATGCTATCCTGTGCTTCCCACTGGAATGGTGTGTGTGGTTTTGGTACAAAAAATGATGTTGAAACTGTAATCCTAACTCTCTTTTTCAATCCCAAGTCTGAATAAATCTGTCTTATATTTTTTGCAATCTCATATATTCCTATAATATCCTCGTCTGTCTCTGTCGGAAGACCTAACATGAAATAAAGTTTTACATTTTGAAATCCTCTTTCAAAAGCAAGTTTGACTGTAGAGTATATGTCTTCTTCTTTGATGTTTTTGTTTATAACATCCCTGAGTCTCTGTGTTCCTGCCTCTGGTGCAAATGTCAAGGTAGGTTTTCTTACTTTTTCTATTTGCTTTAAAAGTTCTAAAGAAGTTGAATCAAGCCTGAGTGATGGCAAAGATATATTCACCTTTTTGTCCTCTGTAAACTGTAAAATCTCTTTTGCAAGAACCTCTACATTAGGATAGTCGCTTGTAGAGAAAGAAACAAGCGAAATCTCATTGCAACCTGAACTTTCAAGAAGCCTCTTTGAATACTCTATCACCTTTTCCTTGCTTCTGAACCGTACTGGTCTGTAAATCACACCTGCTTGGCAAAACCTGCATCCTCGGCCACAACCTCTGGAAACCTCAACATATGATCTGTCATGAACCACCTCAATCAAGGATGTAATCATCCTTGTTGGAAAGTAAACATTGTCCATGTCTTTTACAATTCTCTTTTTCACTTTCTTGGGTACTTGGCTTGTTTTTGGTAAAATAGCCTCTATAGTTCCATCTCCCTTATATCTCACATCATAAAGCGATGGAACATAACAACCTGGAATGTTGCTACATTCAAGCAAAAATTCCTCTTTTGACATATCTGAGAATTTATACCTTTCGAAAAGATCAACAAATTCTAAAATAACCTCTTCGCCCTCACCAATTACAAACACATCTATAAACTCCCAAAGCGGTTCAGGATTATAAGTACAAGGGCCTCCTGCAATGACAATTGGCATACCCTTGGGCCTGTTTTTGCTCTCAAGAGGAATCCCTGATAACTTTAGCATCTTTAAAACATTTGTGTAGCTCATCTCATATGAAAGTGAAAAGCCTATAATGTCAAATTCATCTAAGGTTGTGAAAGTCTCAAGAGTAAATAGTTTTACCCCATCTTTTTGCATCTTTTCTTGCATGTCCACCCATGGCATAAAAGCACGCTCACAATAGACATCTTCTCTTTCGTTCAAAAGATGGTACAAAATTTTAAGTCCTAAATGTGACATGCCAATCTCATAAATGTCAGGAAAACAAAATGCAAATCTTATATCAACCTTTTTAGGGTCTTTTTCCACCATATTTATTTCATTTCCGATATACCTTCCTGGCTTCTCGACGTTATACAATAGTTTGAACACCTTGTCTTTAACAATCACTTTCTTCTCACACCCTTTCTTTAAAAGTAAATAAATAATAAGCTACAGGCTTCCCTGTAGCTAACAAATCCATTGGAGCACTTTTACTTTTTATTATTCCTCAAAGAATATAAAAGCAACCGTACCAGGTCCAACATATGTGCCAATCACACTTCCAATCTGTGTTACAATAAGCTCACCTGGTGATAGCTCCTTTTTTATAAGCTCTACATACTCTTTTGCCTCATCCAAACTTCCTGCATACGAAAGCCCACAAAGCTGCTTTGTTAGATCGAGCCCTTTTTGTTTTATCTCATCAATTATCCGGGGTATAGCTCTTTTCATACCTCTTACCTTGTCAAATGGCTCAACAACTCCATCTACAATGTGTAATATAGGTTTTATATTGAGTACATTTCCAAGTGTTGCTTTTGCAGGTGAGATTCTCCCACCTTTTTTGAGATACTCTAAGGTCTCAACAGCAAATAGATGTCGGATAGTTTTTTTCTTTTTCTCAATGATATCTACTATCTCTTTGCCACTTTTCCCTTCATCTGCTAATCTTTTTGCAAGTATTGCTAAAATTCCTGTGCCAATCGAGGCAGTTCTACCATCAATGGGGTAGATTTTTTCACTTCCTATCATCTCCTTAGCAATGCAGGCAGAATTATATGTTCCAGATAGCTTCGATGAAAGATGTATTGACACAACCTCATTTCCTTTTTCAAGCTCTTCTTTGAAAACCTTTAAAAACTGCTCAGGGCTTGGCTGCGAAGTTCTGGGAAGATCAAGGCTGCTTTGTAGTTTTTGGTAAAAGCTAACTGGATCAATGTCCACCCAGTCTTTATATGCTTCGTCTTTAAAATAAACTGTAAGTGGTACCATTTTGATTCCAAACTTTTCATACATCTCAGGACTCAAATCAGCAGTTGAGTCTGTAACAATTGTAACACCCATTAAAAAATCCCCCTTATCTGTTTTCCATCATCACACCAAATTAGGAAACCCAAGCTGTCTTAGTGCTTCATAAAGGACAATTGCTACTGCATTTGAGAGATTCAAAGATCTCACATCGCTTATCATTGGTATTCTATAGGTCTTGTGGATATTCTGTTCAATGAGCCACTGGGGAAGACCTGCTGTCTCTTTTCCAAACATCAAATAGCAATTATCTGTATATGGTGCTTGAGTATAGTACTGCTTGCCTTTGGTTGAAAAGTAAAAAACATTGGCATCACGGTTTTTCTCAAAAAAGTCGTTCAAATCCTTATATATTTTTACATCTAAGTATTGCCAATAGTCAAGCCCTGCTCTTTTTAAATATTTGTCCTCTAAAGAAAATCCAAGCGGTTCTATCAAATGAAGCTTACTTCCCGTACAAGCACATGTTCTTGCAATATTTCCTGTATTGTATGGAATTTCTGGTTCATGAAGTACAATGTTGATTGGCATATTGGTTTTTCAAAAGCCTCCTCCCTCTTTTAGTTTTCCATAAATGCCACATCCATATCAATCTTATCACCATTGTCAAGCAAAAGCGGTACACATATATTTATCACCTTTGATGTACTTAAAGTCATGTTCTCACCAATGAGTATTGAAGGCGGTGTTATCTCAACCTTGAGACCTTTTTGTGAAAAAAGTGTCGATGTGTTTCCCATTATCATGTTTGCCATCTCACCAATTGCACTTTTGGCAAGCTCATCAAACTCATTTACAGGATACCCACCCATCATCAGTGAAGCAATATTTTTTGCAGTACTTAAAGACATGCAAAAGTTAACTTGTCCTTTTATATTCCCTGTCATTCCAATTATAACAACTACCTGGTCCACCCTGTAAGTAGGTTCTTTAATATACACTTTACCAAGTTTAAAATCAATGTTTGCAACCTGTTTTAGTACTTGCTGGCTTGCTTGAATAAATGGATTGATATACTCTACATTCACCTTTGCACTCATAACAATTCTGTCTTGCCACTGTCATCAAAATTTTTTAAGACAGCAAGCAAGACTTTCCTCCCTTCTCTTATTTTAGTATTTTCTCAAATAAAAATGACCGCTTTATCATAATAGCTTTTGCAGGACAGAGCTCATGACAGCAGTAACACCTAATACACTTTTTTAAATCAACATATGCTTTCCTGCTCTTCATTTCAATTGCTTGTGCAGGACAAGCATTAAAACACTCTGCACAGCCAATACAAATTTTCCTGTCAAAAATCGGCTTTGGAGTGAGAAGTTCATTTATCACATTAGCTATAAACGATGGAGCTCTTCCTCTTACAAATGAAATTTCAGGCCGAAGTGGCACTTTAAAATCTTTCACATTTACATCATCAATTTGCTCTCCTACAATCTCAATATCATCAGGGTTTAGAAGTCCTTTGCTCTTTGCTACATTCAAAAGAGGAACGTCTTTTATTTCAAGCCCAATAATTCTGCATGCAACATAATCAAGTGCAATTGCATCCTGAGAAATCAAAAGTAGTCCCAAATTCCGTGGTTTCCCAGCTGACGGTCCTTCCCCTTCCATCCCAACAATTGCATCCATGATATTTAAAATGGGCTTTGTAGCAGAATAGATGTCAAGTAACATCTCCATAAACTTGTCAACTTCTTGAAGCCTAAAATGTAGTTCTGCCTTTTGTCCACCTGGCACAAGACCAAATAGATTTTTTACAGCACCTGTATAGACCGCCATCCTGTGAGTTTTCAGTTTAGAAAGATTAATCAAGGCATCTGATTCAAAATATGGTGATATAAATGAAATCTTCTTTAAAATACTCTTTTCTAACTGAGCCTCCTTAAATGAAACATCGTAATTTAGACTTACCTTTTCATATTTTTCAAGCTCTTTTAGCCCTGATGTTTGATATATTGCCTCTAATCTTCGTTTTGTATACGGTCCACCGGGACTATCTGCTATCACAATTCTATCTACTTTTTCTTGAGCAATTTTTACAGTTGCTTCAACCACAGACGGATGGGTTGTAACAGCCTCATCAGGCCTTTTTTTCATAAGCAAATTTGGTTTTAGTAAAACTTTATTTAATTTTGGAAATTTAAACTGTAAGAGATTTATACCCTTTTCAAGCGCCTCTTTGACATCCTCCACATTATACGTCTTACATCTTACAATAGCAACCCTATGCATTTACCATTTCCCCCAAAACAAACTTTTCAATAGCCTTTGCAACACCATCATTTTCATACGAATCTGTTATGTAGTCGGCAATCTCTTTTAGGCTATCTATAGCGTTTTCCATTGCAATTCCTAAGCCGGCAAACCCAATCATCTCTAAGTCATTTTCATTATCACCTATTGCAATCACCTCTTTTTTATCTATTTTAAGATAAGAGCAGACATACTCAAGCGCATTTCTCTTGTTAACCCCTTTTTTCATAATCTCTAAAATGTTGACATCTGATTTTGTAGTTTCAATATTGTAAACATTTTCTTCTATTTGCCTTCTTACATAATCTACCTTTTCGATGTCTTTGTCAATAATTACAAACTTGGTTATTAGATTGTCGCAGCTTTTTATTGTCTCCAATGAATCATCAACAACAATCTCTATTTTTTCATCATCAGGAAGTTCTTTGTTTTTTTCATAATAGAACCTTGATGAATAGTCAAGCCTTTGCGCTATCATGATATCCTTGTAGTAATAGTGATAATAAATATTGTTGGCTTTACATATCTTGGCAATCTCTATGCTACTCTCATTGTCAAGCCCAATGTAATATACATCCTTATTTGTCTTAAGGTCTCTTACTATTGCACCATTGCAAGCTACAACAACCTCATCGGAAAGCCCTAAAACCTTTGCAAAGTGCATAACACCTTTTAGAATTCGTCCTGAACAAAGCACCACGTGCAATCCTTTTTGTTTTGCAAGCTTGATCGCCATTTTGTTTTTTTGAGAGATTTTCTTTTCGCGGTCTAAAAGTGTCATGTCAAGGTCAATTGCAAGGAGTTTATACATCTTCTTCTTTCACCTTTTTTCAAAAAGTTTTTGGTTTATTACTTAAAAATATTATATCAAAAAAAAATAAAGGCTACCATTCACGGTAGCCTTTATTTCAAAAACTCATTTTATTAGTACATATCAGGTGCTGGTGCTGGTGGATTCTTCTCCTTTTCTGGTTTTTCAGCAACAACAGCCTCTGTTGTCAGAAGCATTGCAGCAGCTGAAGCAGCATTTTGAATAGCTGTTCTTGTAACCTTTGTTGGGTCTACAATACCTGCTTCGAACATGTCGACAAATCTTTCATTGAGTGCGTCAAAACCAACACCAGCTGGGCTCTCTTTTACTTTGTTTACAATTACTGAACCATCTAAACCTGCATTTTCTGCAATCTGTCTTAGTGGTTCTTCTAAAGCCTTCTTGACAATCATAGCACCTGTCTTTTCATCACCTGTCAATGTTTCGATTAACTTGTCAAGTGCAGGAATTGCATTGATTAATGCTGTACCACCGCCAGGAACAATACCTTCTTCAACTGCAGCCTTTGTTGCAGCCAACGCATCTTCAATTCTCAATTTCTTCTCTTTGAGCTCTGTCTCAGTTGCAGCACCAACATGGATTACTGCAACGCCACCAGCAAGTTTTGCAAGTCTTTCTTGTAATTTTTCTCTATCAAAATCGGATGTTGTCTCTTCAATCTGCTTCTTAATTGACTGGATTCTTGCTTTGATTTCGCTCGGATCACCTGCACCGTCAACGATGATTGTGTTTTCTTTCTGAACTTTTACTTGTCTTGCACGACCAAGCTGGCTAATCTTAACCTCTCTTAAATCAAGACCAAGCTCTTCTGAAATTACCTGACCACCTGTTAAAATTGCAATGTCCTGAAGCATTGCTTTTCTTCTGTCACCAAAGCCAGGTGCTTTTACTGCAACGCACTGGAGTGTTCCTCTGAGCTTATTTACAACAAGTGTTGCCAATGCTTCACCTTCAACATCTTCTGCAATTATCAAGAGCTTCTTGCCTTGCTGAACTATTTGTTCAAGAAGTGGCAAGATGTCCTGAATTGTTGAAATCTTCTTGTCTGTAATCAAGATGTATGGGTCGTCAAGTACTGCTTCCATTCTCTCTGTATCTGTTACCATGTAAGCAGAGATATAACCCCTGTCAAATTGCATACCTTCAACTATCTCAAGTGTTGTCTCTGTTGTCTTGGACTCTTCAACTGTGATAACACCATCGTTTGTTACCTTTTCCATTGCATCTGCAACAAGTTTACCAATTTCCTCATCGCCTGCTGAAATTGATGCAACATATGTTATGTCTTCTTTACCTCTTACTTTTTTGCTCATCTTCTTGATTTCATCAACTACCACATCAACAGCTTTTTGAATACCTCTTCTGAGAATCATTGGATTTGCGCCAGCTGCAATGTTTTTCAAACCCTCTCTGATCATTGCTTGAGCCAACACTGTTGCAGTTGTTGTACCATCACCAGCAATGTCGTTTGTCTTTGACGCAACCTCTCTTACAATCTGCGCACCCATGTTCTCGAATGGGTCCTCAAGCTCAATCTCCTTCGCAATTGTAACACCATCATTTACAATCTGAGGAGAGCCGAATTTCTTCTCAAGAACCACGTTTCTTCCCTTCGGTCCTAATGTCACTTTAACAGTGTCTGCTAATTTATTTACACCGCGCTCAAGCGCCCTTCTTGCTTCCTCATCGAACAATATCATTTTTGCTGCCATATTTCATCTACCTCCTTTTTTTGTTTTTAGTCTTCTATGATTGCTAAGACATCATCTTGTCTGATTATTGTATATTCTTCACCGTCAATCTTGATTTCTGTTCCTGCGTACTTGCTAACAATTACCTTGTCACCTTTTTTGACAACCATTTCTACCTTTTCGCCATCAACAATTCCACCAGGCCCTACCTCAATAACCTCTGCAATCTGTGGTTTTTCCTTAACAGTATCTGGCAAAACTATTCCGCTCTTTGTTACCTCTTCTCTTTCTTTGAACTTAATCAAAATCCTGTCGCCAATTGGTCTTATTTTCATCTTTTCCCGACCTCCTTTTTTAATTTTGTTAGCACTCATTGAGAGTGAGTGCTAATCACATTAAATACTATAGTATATTCTTCCTTTTCTAATCAAGTTTGATTTTACCCAAAATAGGCACAAGATATTCAATTTTCGCTGAAAATCTTAAGAAAAGATCAATTTATCTTCAAAAAACTTCACCTTGCGCAAAATTCTTTATTTTGTCATTATCATCCCTTTGAATTGCCAAATGTGAGTTTCCTATAATGAGTTGGAGAATAGCCTGTGTACTTTTTAAAAATGTCATTAAATCTTTGCAACGATGAAAAACCACACATGATTGCTATTTCACTAATCTTCAAATTAGATACAGAAAGGTATTCTTTTGCCTTCTCTATCCTTTTTGAAAGTAAATACTCTTTTGGCAAAATCCCAAACTGGCTTTTAAAAAGGCGAGAGATACTACTTTCTGACATAAAAAGTTTCTTGGCAATATCTCCTATTTTTATATCTTCCATGTAGTTTTGGTCTATATAATCTTTGATAAACTTTGCAATCTTAGAATAATCAAAACCTTTTTTGATTTCCAAATTATTCATTTCACGTGTGATATATACAAAAAGCTCTATGGACTTTATATAAAGAAGTAGTCCTTTTTTATTTTCCTTTGCCTCTTGCAAGATTGATTCTAAACAAAAAAAGACATTGCTTCTTTTTCTGATGTGAATAAAATAAAACGGTGAGGAAATGTTTTCTAAACTCTCTAAAAAACCATATATCTCTCTTAATGCCTCTATCTTAGATTTGCTCTCAGGTTTTAAATAAAAACCCATTACTATAAACTCTGCTTTAAAATTTCCCACAACCTCAAATTTGTGTCTTGTGTGTGGCTTTATTATGAGAAGGTCACCTGCTCTTAGCTCTATCTTTTCATCTTCAACCCAAAAGTCAATATTACCTTTTTTAACAAATATCAATTCGTAGCTATCGTGTACATTATAATCCATCTTCCAAGAGCTATCATGTACACGCTCTAAGGTCTTTACAATCACTGGCATTATGTTGTTAAGCATTTCTATCATTTTCTAACCCCACAGCTTTGATATTTTCTTCAAAAGTTATCCCAAAATTTACTTATTTTGGTAAATAGTCTCAAAAATCTCTTCATATGTCATAGCTTTTTTAAAAGTAACCTTTTTGCCTATCTTAAAATGTTTTTTATCTGCATTTATAAATTTTAAAAAACGGTCAAATGAGTTTTTGTCTTGTATTACGCCATTTTGATAAAGCACATTGCTCAAATTATCCATGCTGTTTATATAAATGTCCACTTTGTCCTCTAAATTCCCTTTATTTGAATTATAATTTGCACTAAATAAAAAATACATTGAGCAGATTCCTAAAATCCATCCAATACCAATTCCAAATAAAACAAATTTATACCACTTCAGACCTTTTCCCTCCCTACAATCTTCAGTGCAAGTTTTGTCTCACCTTTGCCTATCTGAAGGGTTGAAGCAATCTCTTCAATGCTAAAGCCCTGCCTGTATAGCTCAACAGCTCTTCGATAAATCTCCTCCTTTGATTGTTTCTCAGAAATAAGCTCGAGGTTCTCAAGATTCTTCATATCATTTGCATTTCGCGTGTCTTTGATATCTATTTCCTCATTTCCTGACAAACTCTCATAACCCTTTTGTGATTCCTTAAAATTTTCATTTTTCCTGTCTCTTATTTGAGAAGTCTCTTCTTCTGCCCATTTTACCTTGTTTTCTATTCTCTCGATTATATACTCACCAAAATTATCGAGCTCTTCAATTGTTTCAATTGCTTCATTTAAAAGCTGAGAAAGCTTTTGAGCAGTCTTCGCAGATTCAATTAGAACCTTTTCACCCTTTTCTATATCTTTCTTTATTGACTTTAAGGAAATAAATACTACAATAAGCCCAAAAAAGATAAAAAGCACAACATAAGCATCCATCATTTTTCTCCCTCTGTCAAACTCTGATATCTAAACCCTTATTTGGTTTTTTCTCTTTTTTTGCCCTTTGCCTTTCTCTTTCTTGTTTTTGGGTTAGCCTTATTTCTGAAACGTTGTCCTTCCCCCTAACTCTTTTTAAATCCTCATCCACCTTTGACTGATTTTTTTGGGCATTTATATGCTTTAGCATATTTTCTTTTTGCTGTTCACCAAACACAATTTGGGAGACCTCTGTAGATTTTGGATACAAAATCTTAACATCAATTGGCCGGATGTGCATAATAAAAATCATCTCCTTTTTTCTTAACTATACGGAGCTATCTTTATGTCAGCATCCTCTCTGTAAATCTTACAGTACTTTACAGGCTCTTTTATAAGCTTGCACACATTTCCTATTGTAATCTTCACGCCTGGATAAATCACATCCTGGACCTTTACCACACCTTCATTTCGCTCCTCAAGCCTTTTTTCTATCTCTTCAAGCTCAAGTTGAAGTGACTTTAACCTCTCAGCTGATACAATTTTTGAGCGTGTAAACTTTTGGAGCATTTCCCTTTTCTCATCCGTAAGCCCACCAGTTGCTTCAATCTTTCTGAGAACCTCAATTCCCTGTTCACACTTTTTTATATTTTCCTTCAGCTCAGCAATTTCTTTTTTAATATCTCTATACCTTTCAATCATAATCGGGTCAACACCGACCTCAATCTCTGTGGTTGTAGACAGATATGAACCTATAACTTTTGCTTCAACTTCTTTACCAACTTTACAAGTACCACCTACAATCGAAGCTTTTTTGCCAATTAAAGTTAATTTTCCTCCGCACTTGATGTCGCTGTGGACAATTGCCTCAGCTTGGATATCATCTGCAGCTATCACGGTCGCATTTTCAATAAACTTTGCAACGACACTCTTTTGAGAGATTATTCTGCCTTTTCCCATTCCAGTTATACCTTTGTGCAAAATCACACTTCCTTTTGCTTCAATCTCGGCTGCTTCAACAATCCCCTCAACCTCAACATTTCCCTCAGCAACAACCTTAAACCCAGACAAAACACTTCCCTTTATATGAACATTACCAACCAAGTTTATATTTCCTGTGGAATTATCAATATCAGAAGATATCTCCAATGTGTTTAGAACAACAACCTTACCTTCTATGATGGAAACCTGCCCGTCACATGCAGCCCTCAGTGTATGTCCGTCAGCATCAATGTATGTATTTTTCCCTCGAGGAAGATTTACCTTTTTGCCCTTCTGTCCTCTGATCACCCCTCCAAAAACATCAATCCCGTTTTCTCCATCAACAGGGTCAATCATTGTAACAAGAACATCGTCTTTTCTGACATTTTGAACAATTCCTAAATCTTTGTAGTCAACTCTACCATCAGGAAGCTCTTTTGGCTTTATTTCACGTTTTATATCAAAATGATATATGAGCTTGCCATCAACAGGCTTCCCAGGCGGTTTTCCTTGCGCAACCACAACTGGTGATCCAAACACAGGAGCTTCAACAAGCTTCTTTACTGCATTTTCATCAATTCCATAACTAATCTTATTTGCTCTCAAGGCATTCAATATATTTTCAAATGTCAAGTCTACACCATTTTGATTGAGCATCAAAATTACACTTGCTTTTAATTTATCAGATGTTACCATTACCTTGATGTCAACCTTAAGATTTTCCTCAGGCATAAAAAGGCTCTCCTTTCGACACAAGATTTCTTCAGCCAAGATGCTTTTCCAATTTTGCTCGCAGTTTAAGCAAGGCTCGTGTGTGAAGCTGACTTACTCTTGACTCAGAAACACCTAAAATCTTGGCTATCTCTTTTATGCTAAGTTCTTCAAAATAATAAAGAAGAATAACCATTTTCTCGTTTTCAGAAAGACTTTCTATTTCTTGTCTGAGCACCTCCTTTAGCTCCTCATTTTCAATAAATACTTCTGGATGAGAAACAAAGTCCTCAAGCCCGCCTATTTTTATCTCATAGTTTTGTTCAAGAAAACCTTCAAGTGAAAGAATCATCCCGCTACTTATTTTTTCTTTAAGTTTTTGAAACTCTGATAAAGTGAGGCCTGTTCTTTTTGCTACTTCTTCATCTGTTGGTATTTTACCTTCTTTTTCTATTTCAATATACGCTTTTTCTACTTCCTTTGCTTTTTGTCTGATGCTTCTCGGCACCCAATCCTGGCTTCTGACACAGTCAATAATAGCACCCCTTATGCGTGTATATGCATATGTTTCAAATTTAACACCTTTTTGACTGTCGTACTTTTCAATTGCATCTAAAAGGCCAAGTGAGCCGTAACTGACTAAATCATCATACTCAACATTTCCACCAAAATACATTGCCATTCTGCCTGCAATGAGTTTTACAAGTGGCATATATCTGAGTGTAAGCTGTTCTTTTATTTTTGGATCTTTTGTCTTTGAGTACTTTTCCCACAAAAATGCCTCATCCATTGTATAAATTCCCCTCAAAAATTTAGCTGTCATTTTCAATTAATCCTTTTATAAAATGTCCACAAAGATATCCTACTGCAGATACAATAAATGTGGAAAAAAATGTATATTCACCTGACTTTCTTGTCACAAGACATGCCAAAAAAACAATGCTTCCTCCTATCAATGCCAAAATTTCAGGTAATATTTGCTCCCATTTCAAAGCTTTGTCTTCTCCTTTAGATAGTTTTTGTTCCCTTCCCGATTGTCTTTATTTCTAACCTACCATCTTCAGAGTAGAATATTATTGTCCTACCATAATTACCGCCTGTATCTTCAGCAACAATTGGTATTTTTAGCTCATCCAAAATCTTCTTGGCAGCTTCTACATTGCGCTTTCCTATGTTCATAAACTCGCTTCTTGTCACTTCAAACATTTGCGCACCGCCCGCAAGCTTAGCAACCATGTCTTTCTTTTGAGAGCCAAGACTTTCCATCTTCTCTATCAAGAGTGGAATACCTGTATCAGCAAACTTTGCAGGGTTACTGTTGTTTTTTACACCCCAGCTATAAGGAAGCATTATATGTATCATACCGATTATCTTGTTTTTACTATCATATACACAAACCCCAACACATGAACCAAGACCAAGTGTTGTAAGAATGTTTGGATACTTGGTTACATTTAAGTCTGCCATTCCTACTTTAATTGTTTCTATCATCTTCTACGCTACTCCCAATGCTTTTAGCATTTTTTGATATGATTCTATTGTTGGTATTAAAAAGAAATCAGCAACAATCCTGCTACTTGACTCAAAAATCTCTGTTTCAATATAAAGAGCATTATCACCTGTCTCACCAAATTGAATTGCAGGAAAGCTCAATATCGCTCCTGCCATGTCTTCTGCAAGCTGTGGAACAGACTGAATCATCTTAAAACCTGTTAATGAAGCCAAAGCTGTCAGGTATGCCCCAGCTAAGATGTTTCCTATCTCAGTGAGGGCAGATTTTTCAATATCTGTAAATTCACTATAGCCGTTCAATGATGTGCCAAGGAGCATATTTACTAAAATGTGTGCTGATGCTTGCGACATCACAAGCATAATAAATCCGTCTATATCACCCTCAACATTTAAAAGTATACCAACAACAGGTATCTCTGCCCCACCTAAAATCTCGGGTACTTCTTTCAAATCTACCATTTTAACAACAGGCACCTTCATATCAATGCGCCTTCCAATCATCATGGCAAGGGCAGAGATTGCATTTCCTGTCCCAATGTTCCCAAGCTCTCTCAGGACATCTAAATACATCTCATTTATTTCATTACTTGAAAAATTCATAAAATTTAAACCTCCTCAACCTTTTCAAACAAAACATCTTCCAAATTTATTATGTTTATAAGCATGTCATTATACTTTGCTATTGAAAAAGTAAACTCATTTCTATCTCTTGTAGCAGAATCAAAATCCTCTTTGGTGAGGTAGACAACATCTAAAACCTCATCAATAATTAAACCCACTTTGAACTCATTCTTCCAGTTGACAATTAAAATCCTTGTCTCTTCCCCAAACTCTTCTTTTCTGACTCCTATTTTTTCTCTAAGGTCAATCACAGGTACAATCTCACCACGTAGGTTCACAACACCCTTTATATACTCTTTGGTATTCGGTACACGTGTAATTGGCATCATTTTTTCAATGTTTTCTATAAAGCTCACCAAAAGTCCATAGTATTCATCTGCTAACCTGAAAATAAGATACTGTTCCATACTTACACCTCACCTCTATTTTTCTTTTATACACTGAGCATGTTAGGGTCAAGTATCATGGCAACAGACCCATCCCCAAGTATTGTTGCACCAGAAACAAGCCTAATTCCCTCTAAATATTTCCCAAGTGATTTAATAACTATGTCCTGCTGACCTAAAAGCTTATCCACCACGATTCCAGTCAACTTTTCTCCGCGCTTTACTATAACAACTGTGTACTTCTTCTTGTCCAAATCTGCCTCAAGCCCTACAATCTTGTGGAGGTATTTTATAGGAATGACCTGATTTCTGAGCATAATTATCTCTTTGCCCTTTTGGACAACTTTAATATCATCTCTTGCAACATCAATTATCTCTTTTATTGAGGCAATAGGAATTGCATAAATCTCATCTTTAACAGTTACCAAAAGCGCTTGGATTATTGCTAATGTCAAAGGCAATCTTATTACAAACTTTGTACCTTTGCCTTTCTCTGTTTTTACCTCAATCATACCACCAAGCTGTTCAATCTTTGTCTTAACAACATCAAGACCTACACCTCTTCCTGACAGGTTTGTAACCTTGTCTTTCGTTGAAAAACTTGGTAGAAATAGAAAATCTATAATTTCTTGTTCAGATAAATCTAATTGGTCTTCTTTTAAAAGTCCTTTTTCAATTGCCTTTTTCTTAACC
Organism: Caldicellulosiruptor changbaiensis; assembly: GCF_003999255.1. Classification (GTDB taxonomy): domain Bacteria; phylum Bacillota; class Thermoanaerobacteria; order Caldicellulosiruptorales; family Caldicellulosiruptoraceae; genus Caldicellulosiruptor; species Caldicellulosiruptor changbaiensis. The sequence goes on along the minus strand of NZ_CP034791.1, from coordinate 739,604 downwards.
TTTTCTATGTCAATTCCCTTGCCATCATCTTCAACCTCAATCACAACATTATTACCATCATGATAAGCAGAAAGCTTTATAAGCCCGCTTCTTGGCTTTCCATTTTTTACTCTCTCTTCTGGTTCTTCTATGCCATGGTCTGCTGCATTTCTCAAAAGGTGTATAAGCGGGTCTCCAAGCTCATCCACAATAGTTCTGTCAACCTCTGTGTCCTCACCAGACATTACAAGTTCAAACTCTTTTCCAAGCTCTCTTGCCAAATCTCTCATCATTCTTGGAAATCTGGAAAATACCCTCTCAACAGGTACCATTCTTACCTTCATTACAGCATCATGAAGGCTTGTTGTAATCCTTTCTAAGTACTCAATGGACTCTTCGTATTGTCTATCATTGTACTTCTTTGCAAATCCTTCAATTCTGCTCTTGATTATTATAAGCTCGCTTACTAAGTTCATCAAAACATCCAATCTCTCTATATCAACTCTAACAGTTTTACTTGTTCTTTGAAGCCCTTCTTGTTTTTGTTCACGCACAACCTTCACAGCTTCTGTACTTTGAACCTCTTCAGTTCTGCTTACCTCCTGTTGAGTTCCCTCTACCTTGACATCTCCAACCTTTACCTCTATACCTTTTGCCTCTCTTATCTCTGAAATAGACAAAATCCTTTCTCTTATTTTCTCAAGAGGCTCTTTGCTAACAATTGTAATACTAAACTCAAAGTCAAATTTTTCATCTTCAATATCCTGAACAGGTGGTTTTGAATTTATTATCTCACCCAGCTCCTCAACCGCCTTGAAAACAAGATACGCCCTTGCAGACTTTAAAAGACAGTTTGGATCAAGCTCAACATCAAATTTATAAACATTAAACCCCTGCGAATAAGCCCTCTCAATTGCTCTTATCACAAACTCATCATACTCTAACTGGGCAGTTGCTTTCTTTGCACTTGCAACCATTTCTTCTTGCGGCCTACCCAAAATGCCATTTAAGCTATTTACAAGCTGAAGATTCTGTTCCGACCCTTCTGTACCTGTTGCCACAATGACATCCAAATATTCTTCTAAGGCGTCAACAGTTTTGAAAAGCACATCCATTATATTGCTATTTATTCTGAGTTTGCCATCTCGTGCAGCAGCCAAAACATTTTCCATAGCATGTGTGAGCTTTTGCATATTCACAAAGCCCATTGTGCCAGCCATGCCTTTTAAGGTATGTGCAGACCTGAAAATCTCATTAATAAGCTGCAAATCTTCAGGGTTTTCTTCTAACTTTAGCATGTTGTCATTCAAGCTCTGAATATGGTCTTTTGCTTCTTCTATGAACATACCTAAGTACTGAGACATATCCATAACCTTCATCACTCCTTCTTTAGCAATAAGGCTTATTTACAAAAGCCCTTTTTGTCTCATTTTTTGCTGCTCTTTGAATATATACCGGACAATCTTGTCTATCTCATTTTGTTTCGCCTCTATGAATTTAGAACCGTACATAAATCTATAAATATGATGGTCTACTCTTTCTTTCCTTAAAATTTGGGCCTTAAGTATAAGCTCTTCACCTTCAATAGGAATTTTCGTCAGTATAATGTCATGTATATTAAACTCTTCTTGAGTTAAAAAACAAACACCTCCACCACTGATGTCCTTTGTCAATGCCTTTACTATTTTTCCCTCTGAAAAACCATTTTGGAGATTTTCACTTATCTCACCTTCTTGAGGATTTAATAATTTTACAAATATATCTAAGTTTATAGGAAGTCTGAAAAACATGCGCCTTTGAATTTTGCGAATGTCAGATATCTGTCTAATTTTTATCATATACTCTGGCTCTTTGAACCTATCTTCAACTACTGCGTCAAATACCCACACACCGTCTGGCATTACTTTATATATTCTCACAATTTCCTCAATGAAGAAAGTTACATATACACCTTCTCTTATGGGTGTAAATACATAAAAATACTCATCTTTTATATCGGCAATTTTGGAAACATACTGCACACCCTTTTCTTCCCATGTACGCCTGTCTATTCTAACAATCTCAATCTTATCTCCTACCTTAAAAATTTTGCGCATAAAAAGCCCCCTCTTTTATTGCTCTTTAAACTTTTTGATGATACTTTCTATGAACCTTGCAAAACCTTTTGGCATATCTTTTTCTGAGACATCTTTATTTTGGACAAGCTTTTTTGCAATGTCTTCAACCTGTTTTGAAATACTACTCTTTTCATATGATATCATAAACGGCACCTGTTTGATAACAGATTTTGAGACAATTCCATTTTCCTCTATATAACCTATATATTCTACTTCTCTTTGCAAAAACCTTTTTATAACCCCACTTAGTCTGTAAAAAATTTCGTCAGCTTCTTTGTTATTTTGTACCCTGTTCACTAAAATGTTTATCTTATGATCAAAATTTCTTGTAATTATAGCCTTGATTATTGCATATGCATCAGTGATTGAGGTTGGTTCAGGCGTTGTGATTACAATTACCTCATCTGACATCATTACAAATTCCATTACATTTTTGGATATACCAGCACCAGTGTCAATCAGCACAATATCAAAGTATTTATTAATAGTTTCTGCACTCTCTATAAGTCTAAAAAGCCTCTCCTCATCCAAGTTTGCAAGGTCAACCATACCAGAGCCACCAGAGATGAACTTTACTCCAAACGGTCCTTCTTCAACTATTGACATTATCTCTTTTTTGCCTTCTAATACATCCTTTACAGTGTACTTTGGCGATGTACCAAGAAGTACCTCAACATTTGAAAGTCCCAAATCAGCATCTATTATTAATACATTAATGCCCATCTTCTTGAGTGCAATAGCTAAATTTACAGTCAGGTTTGTCTTTCCAACTCCACCCTTTCCACTTGTAATTGTGATAACTTTTGAAGTAATGTCATTAAATCTTTCGCCCTGTCTGTCAAAAGTATTTGACTTTTTGACAAGATTCCTCAAGCCTTGAGCCTGGTCTCTCATAAAACCTTACTCCCTATTATGAGTTTTGCAAAATGCTCTGGATTGAACTGTTGTATGTCATCTGGAACATTCTGTCCAGTTGTAACATAGGCAATGGGTTTTTGCGTATAATGTTTAATATTTAAAATATTCCCATAGGTTGATACCTCATCAACCTTGGTTATTATAACCTTGTAATTGTCAATAAACGAATAAGTATTTACAATTTCTTTAAATACACTCGGTTGAGTAGTAGCACTTAAAAGCAAAAATACCTCATCAGGACTTGCTTTTTCTACAAATGCCCTGAGCTCATCCATATGCTCTTGGTTTTTATGACTCCTTCCTGCTGTGTCTACAAGTACCACATCAGAGTCGTCAAAACTCTTTATAATCTGGTCATATTCATCTACCTCGTACCACACCTTTGTCTTTATGTTCATAATCTCAGCATATGTCTTTAGTTGCTCAACAGCAGCAATTCTATATGTGTCGGCTGTGATAAAACCCACTTTTTTGCCTTCTTCAAACATTAGCTTTGCAGCAATTTTAGCAATTGTGGTTGTCTTGCCAACGCCAGTTGGCCCCACAAAAAACACAACCTGAGGCTGCTTCGAGTCAAGACTTAAAGTAACTGGTGTACCAAGAATGTTTTTTATCTCTTTGTACATATTATTTACCATATTGTTTATAGACCCGTCCCAGTTGACTTTTGCCAAAAGTCCTTCTACAATCTCCTCTTCTACGCCGTTTTTCTTCAGGTTTTCACGCATGACATCTAAAAAGTTCTTTTTAGAGACCTCTTTCACTTCAGGTATTACATTTGTATCCTTTATCACCTCTTTTATGGTCTTTTCTAAAGAGTCTATCTTTTTTTCAAGCTCTTTAATTTGGCTAAGTTGAAGACTCAAAGTCAAATTCTCAGGCTTTGGCATCCCTTCTTCTCTTCTTATAACCTTTTCCTCTTCGCACGCAGCTGTCACTTCTATAAGTGGTTTTTTAAAAAAGCCAAATAGTCCCTTTTGCCTAACCTTTTTGGTAGAAAGAATCACAGCATCCTTGCCCAAATCTGCCTTTATCCTAATTAGAGCTTCCTGCATATCATGGGCCAAATACCTTTTTATCTTCATCTTTAGACTTCCACCATCCCAACAGTTTTTATTTGCACATTCGGTAAAATCTCGTTATATGAAAGCACAATAACATCTGGAAAGATATTCTCAATGAGCCTTCTAAAATAAATCCTTACTATTGGCGAACAAACTACAATGGGCTGTGACGATGTGCCCAAAAGCTTTTCAAGTATATTGCTAAGATTGTTAATAAGCCTTTGAATATAATCTGGCGCAAGATTTATAAAACTTCCTTGCTCGGTTTTCTGAATAGAATTCATAATAGTCTCTTCTACCTCAGGAGAAAGTGCCACAGCTTCTAATGTATTACCTGAGACATATTTTTTTGTGATATACCTTGCCATTGCCTGTCTGACATATTCTGTCAGGATGTCTACATCTTTTGTAGTTGGAGCATAGTCAGCGAGCGTCTCTAAAATTGTCACCATGTCTCTTATGCTAATCCGCTCTTTCAAAAGATTTGCTAAAACTTTCTGTACCTCACCTACTGTCATCAGTTTTGGAATCAGTTCATCTACAAGCACCGGGTTTGTCTCTTTGACATTGTCAATGAGTTTTTGCACATCCTGCCTTGTCAAAAGTTCATGAGCATAACGCCTGACTATTTCGGTAAGATGGGTTGCTATGACAGACGGAAGATCAACAACTGTATACCCTGCCATCTCAGCCTTTTCCTTCATAGAAGAAGGTATCCAAATACTATCTAATCCAAACGCAGGCTCTTTTGTGGGAATACCCTGAATTTCTTCTGTTACAAATCCTGGGTTTATAGCAAGAAGACTATCGCTCATAAGCTCTGCCCTTGCAACCTCAACACCTTTGATGTTTATTCTGTACTCATATGGCTTTAGTGAAATATTATCTCTGAGTCTAATTGTCGGAACAATTATTCCAAGCTCAAGTGCAAGCTGTCTTCTTATCATCACAACACGCTCTAAAAGGTCTCCACCTTGTTCTTTGTCTGCAAGAGGAATTATACCATACCCAAACTCAACCTCAATAGGGTCAACATATAAAAGGTTCATCACATTTTCAGGTTTTCTTAACTCTTCAACTTCTTTTTGTTCACTCTTTTCCTCTTCTATTGTCTCCATCTTTCTCAAACTGGAATTCATTCTAACCCCCATTGATATCATTGTGCCAGATAAAACAAACAAAGAGAGCTTTGGCATAGTAGGAATAAGTGCCAAGACTGCCAAAATAGCTCCAACTGTGTAAAGCACTCTTGGATGATACTCAAAAAGCTGACGGATCAAATTATCAGAAAGCTTGCTCTCATCAGCTGCCTTTGTAACCACAATACCTGTTGCAGTTGATATCAAAAGGGCCGGTATTTGAGCAGCAATTCCATCGCCGACAGAAAGTAGAAGGTACTTTTGTATAGCTTCTGTGACATCCTCTCCTCTCATTGCAACACCAATTATAAGCCCACCAAGTGCGTTTATAAATGTAATCAAAATGGCAGCAATCGCATCACCTTTGACAAACTTGCTCGCACCGTCCATCGCTCCATAAAAATCAGCTTCTTTTTGTATTTTACTTCTTCGAATTTTTGCTTCTTCCTCAGTTATAATTCCTGCATTCAAATCAGCATCAACTGCCATCTGTTTTCCTGGCATCGCATCAAGTGTAAACCTTGCTGCAACCTCTGAGACTCTTTCAGCTCCTCTGGTTATTACAATGAATTGGATGATGATAATTATGAAAAATATAATAACACCAACAACAATGTTCCCACCAATAACAAAGTTCCCGAACGTGTAGACAATTCTCACATTTTCGCCTTGTCCAGTCAGGATTTGCCGTGTTGTTGAGATATTTAGAGAAAGTCGCAGCAGTGTTGTGAACAATAGAAGTGAGGGAAATACAGAAAAATCTAACGCCTCCTTTATGTTTATGCTGTTTAGGAATATAACAAGTGCAAGTGCAAGGTTTACAGCTATGAGTACATCCAGCAAGCTTGGCGGAATAGGAAGTATCATAGCTAAGATTATTACTATTGCAAATATTGAAAGTGTAGCACCTTTAAAATTCATCTCATATTCACCTTCTGATAGTTCTTTAAACTGTAAACATATGCTAATACTTCTGCCACCGCCTGATAAAGCTCAGGCGGAATAAAATCACCAACTTCACACAAATTATAAAGGCTTTGTGCAAGTTCTTTGTTTTCCACTATCTCAATCTTGTACTTTTTAGCCTCCTCTTTAATCTTTTGGGCTATGTAATCTTTACCTTTTGCAATAACCCGTGGTGCATCAAACTTTTCTGGTTCATACAAGAGTGCTACTGCATAGTGTGTAGGGTTTGTTATAACAACATCTGCTTTGGGAAGCTGCTGGAACATCCTCTGAAGAGAAATTCTCCTTTGTCTCTCCCTTATTCTTGACTTTATCTGGGGATTTCCCTCAGTTTGCTTAAACTCTTCCTTGACCTCTTCCTTAGTCATCATGAGTTTTTTCTCATATTGCTGTCTTTGGAAAATAAAATCAATAACTGCAATACCAAAGAACATAACCGACATCCACAGAATGAGATTTATAGTTGAATCAAAAGAAAACTTCACTATTGAAATTAAGCTCATATCATACATTTCAAGTAGTTTTCCTGCAAATGTCTTTGTGCATAAATAACCTGTGTAACCTATTATGAGTATCTTAAGGATTGATTTTATTAGTTCAACCACTGAGTTAATTGAAAATATCCTTTTAAACCCCTCAATTGGATTTATCTTTTGAAAGCTTACTTTCAAAGACTCAGACGTAATTAAAAATCCACTTTGTGCCCACTCAACCAAAGCTGCCACAACCATTATGACAATACAAAAAGGAAGAACCAATTTCAATGTAATGGTAATTATGGCTGAAAATAATCTACTTGCATCAGCTATGTCTTCAATATTATAATTCAAATTGCCAAAAAAGTATTTGCTATAGCTCTGCAAAGGATGGACAAATAGAGAATATCCAAATTTCAAAAAAAGTACGCTTATAAGTAAAGCAAAAGCAGAGGTAACTTCTCTGCTCTTTGCTACCATTCCACGCTTTCTTGCCTCTTGTCTTTTACGAGGAGTTGCCTTTTCTGTCTTGGTAGCGGTGTCTGCAAACAGCTGGATATTAAATACTAACCTCACTTAAAGCCCCCTCTCAAGGCATCAAAGGTATAATAACTCAGTTTATCAAGCAAGACAAATATCATCTTGTTCATAATAGGAAGGACTATAACAAGTACTACAAACCCAATTACAATTTTAATCGGTATCCCTACCATAAATACATTCATCTGAGGCACTGCTCTCGACAATATTCCAAGTATTATGTCAACTATTAGCATACTCATCAAAATTGGCAAGCTTATCTCTATCCCAATTACAAAAAGCTCTATGAAAAATGTTATAAATTTTTGTGATAGTTTAGGTAAAATATTTGAATATCCTAATGGCACTACTTTGTAACTATATACAACTGCCCTTATCAACGTGTGGTGAGCATCTGTTGCAAAGAATATCACAAGCATGTACAAATACAGAAAATTCCCTAAAAGAGGCACCTGAATCTCACTCATTGGATCAATTACATTTGCCATACCAAAACCTATTGCATTGTCAATAATCTGACCTGCAAGAAGGATTGTAGAAAATATCATATACGATATAAAACCTATTATAAGTCCTACAATAAACTCCTTTGTTACCACAAAAATAAATTCTAAAAGGTTCTGGGGTACAGTATAGTTAAAATGGTACAGAAGCACTACAATAATGCTTAAGAAAAATGCAAAACCTATCTTGAAATATGTGGGAATGTTTCTCCTACCAAATATAGGCGATGCAATGAAAATTCCACTCATCCTTGCTAATACTAAAAAAAATATGTATGAACCATTTAAAAAATAGCCAAAAATTTCTTCCATTTTTCTTCCCTTTTACTTTACAAACTGGTTCATATTGGTCAAAAGATATTTTGTGAACTCTACTGCCTTTGTGAGCATCCAGTGACCGAATATTAAAAGCGAAACTGCAATTGCAATAAGTTTTGGAACAAAAGTAAGAGTCTGCTCATTAATCTGTGTTGTTGCCTGCAGAATTGATATAACAATTCCAACAATCATAGACACAATCAAAATTGGCCCCGCAATGTAAAATGCTGTCAAAATAGCCTGCCTTGCAATCTCCAAAGCAACCGCTATATCCATGGCAGTTTTCAACACCTTTTTTCTTATTTGAAACTTTTAATAAGTGACTCAACAACAAGTCCCCAACCATCAACGAGTATAAAAAGCAAAATCTTGAACGGCAGAGAAATCATAACAGGGGGAATCATGAGCATTCCCATAGACATCAAAATACTTGCAACAACCATGTCAATAATCAAAAATGGCACATAAATTATAAACCCCATTTCAAATGCACTTTTGAGCTCACTTATAATAAAGGCTGGAATCACAACTCTTAAAGGTAAATTCCTAACGTTTGTGGTTGGATTTGTATTGCTGAGCTTTATAAAAAGATCTAAATCTTTTTTTCGCGTATTTTTGAGCATGAACTCTTTAATTGGTGCCTCTGCTCTTTTTAGCGCTTCTTGGGACGTAATCTGACCTTTTATGTATGGCAGATAACTCTGTGTATAAATCTTCTCTCCTACAGGCGCCATTATAAAGAATGTCAAAAAGAGTGCAAGACCAATTAAAATCTGGTTTGGAGGCATTTGCTGAGTCCCTAACGCATTTCTTACAAATCCCAGCACAATCAATATTCTGGTAAACGATGTCATCATAATGAGAATTGAAGGTGCTAAAGTGAGTATTGTGAGGAATATTATAAGTTGTATGGCTGAAGACACATCTCTTGGATTGTTCATATCGCCTAAATTGAGACTAAAACTTGCTGAGGCAAGCGCTATCTCATTTTTGAAAAAAGTTATTATCAAAATAATCAAACCTGTCGATAAAATATAAAGAAACCTCTTTTTCATCTTTTATCTTCATCGCCCTTGTCTTTTATCACATTGTAAAGACTTAAAACTTTGTCTTTTAGTCCAAACGAAGACTCAAACTTCGAATTAAAGACTTTTTTAAAACTTGCTTCCTCAGAAATTTCTTCCGTTTCAGGAAATTCTGACTTTTCAAACTCTTTCAAAAATGTGATGCTCTTTTGGGTCTTACCAAGAAGTATGTACTTTTGCCCAACTTTTATTAATATAAGCATACTATCAGAAGAAAGGGGAAGTACATCAACTATTCTTATAAACTCCCCTTTCTTAAATAGTGTCTTTTTGCTAAAAATCTTCAGAACAAAGTAAGTAAGATATATCAATACACTAATTGCAAACAAAGAAACAATTATTCTCAAAACCAGTTCCATTACTAATTTTTCTCCTTCAATACCTTAAAGTAAAAAACCAGTACATCAGCCTAGCACCTTCTTGATAGCCTCAACAATTCTTTCTGCCTGGAAGGGTTTTACAATAAAGTCGCGCGCACCCGCTTGAATAGATTCTATAACCATTGCTTGCTGACCCATAGCAGAGCACATTATAATCTTTGCCTGTGGGTCAATCTTTTTTATCTCCCTTACTGCTTGTATCCCGTCCATTTCTGGCATTGTAATGTCCATCATCACCAAATCTGGTTTTAGTTCTTTGTACAATTCAACAGCCTTAAGTCCGTTCTCAGCCTCGCCTGCTACTTCATATCCATTCTTTGTTATAATGTCTTTGAGCATCATTCTCATAAATGCTGCATCATCAACTATCAAAATCCTTTTCGACATGAATCTCTCTCCTTTTCTAATGTTCTTTAATGTAAAGTTTGGTTTTTGAAAAAAAGGCTTACTTATATTTTATAATCTATTTGACGGGTTGACAATATCAGTTATGCGAACACCAAAACTCTCATCAATGACAACAACCTCACCTTTTGCAATCACCTTGCCATTTACCAGAATATCAACTGGCTCGCCAGCAAGTTTATCAAGCTCAATAATAGACCCTGTTGAAAACTCCAAAATCTCCCTTACAAGCTTTTGTGTTCTACCAAGCTCCACAGTAATCTCAAGCGGAACATCTAAAATTAGCTCAATATTCTCTGGGTACCTTCTCTCTTCTTCCTCATCAAAGCTCTCAAACTGAACAGGTGACACATTGTATACTCTTTCGCTTTTCTCCTCTTTTTTTGGCTGAAAACTTTGTAAAGAAGCCCCTGTTTGCTGCTTTTTAGACTGCTCACTTTTTACAGTTTTCTCAATGGTCTTTGCAGATTCTTGCGCAGATGTTTTTGGCTCACTCTTCTCCTGCACAGAAGATGTGCTAAGTGTGCTATTTAACATTGCATTTACAAGCTGCTTTGCAAAGTCAACAGGAATTAACTGCATTATCTGACTGTCAATCAAATCTCCAATTGTCATTCTAAATGCAACTTTGACTATTTCATCAGCTCTTTTTAACTCAGGAATCATCTCCTCAGCGTTCTGGGCAAAGTCTATTACAAACGCCTCTGGTGGACTTATATCAATCTTTAGATTCAACATGGAGGAAAGCGATGTTGAGGCAGAACCTACCATCTGGTTCATTGCTTCTTGTATTGCAGAAAGTTGAAGCTCAGAAAGCTCCTCTGAAAATTCAATACTCCCACTGCCGCCCATCATAAGGTCAGCTATTATCTCAACATCTTCTTTCTTTAAAACAAGCAGGTTAACCCCATCAAGTCCTTCTTTGTACACAACCTTTATAGCAACATACGGTACAGGAAATTCTTTAGGAAGCTCATCCCATTTCAAAACACTAACTATAGGTGTTGTTATACTCACCTTTTGATTTAAAAGAATACTCAAAGTAGTAGCAGCTGTGCCCATTGAGATATTTCCTATCTCACCCAGCACATCTTTGTCCTGGTCAGAAATAGCCTCATGCAATGATGATTCGCTCATTCCCCGCAAAAGAGCGTCTATTTCATCTTGCGATAGCAAATCGCTCATCTGCTTTCATCCTCCTTTTCTACCCTTGTGACTTTGATTGCAAATCTTCCTTCTTTGCGACCAGGCACACCATAGAATTTTAATTTATCTCCAACAAGTACCTCAATCTCCTGATTTTTTCTTCTATCGAGCCTAATTACATCACCTACTTGAAGCTCTAAAAATTCTCTCACTGTAATCTTTGTCCTTCCCAAAATTGCTCTGATTGTAACCTTTGTCTTTTCAATCTTTCTTTGCAGGTACTCTTTTGTCTCTTCTGATGTCTCCTTTGCAGATGTTGAAAACCAGTATTTTGTACTCAGCCTTGGCATAATAGGCTCTATCACCATGTGTGGAAGACAGATATTCACCATTCCCTCTACCTCTCCAACCTTCATATCAATTGTCACAAGCGCAACAGTCTCATTTGGTGAGACAATTTGCGTAAACTGAGGATTTGTCTCAATTTTTTCAAGTCTTGGGTGCAAATCTACGATATTCTCCCATGCTTCCTGGAAATAGTTTATAAGCTGCTGCAAAAGTCTCTCAATCAGAGCAAGTTCAATCTCTGTAAACGTTCTTATCTTGTCAATACCTTTCCCAAATCCGCCAAGCACTCTATCTATCATTGCAAATGCTATTTCTGGAGACATTTCAAATACAATACTACCTTTAAGTGGTGCAAAGTTGACAATCCCCATCACAACCGGGTTGGAAAGCGAATTGCTAAACTCGTAATAAGTCAGCTGCTCAACAGAAATTACATCCATCTGGACAACTGTCCTTAAGTATCCAGATAAAAAGGTGGTGACTATTCTTGAATAATTCTCAAAGATTATTTGAAGTGTTCGCAAATGGTCTTTTGCAAACTTGCTGGGTCTTTTAAAATCGTATACCCTGATATTTCTCTCTTGTTTTGGTTTTTGTATCTCTTCAAGCGAAAGCTCACCAGTGGTAAGTGAACGCAAAAGTTCATCTATTTCACTTTGTGAAAGTATATCACCCATTTTGAGTAACTACACCACCTTTTTCTTACTGGATAATAAACTCACCGAAGTTAACATTATATACTTTGTTATCAAATATCTCATTTAACCTATCCTTTATCTCTTTCCTGACCTTTTCTTTTCCCTCAGGTTTTAATAGCTCATCAGCTGTCTTACTCCTTAAAACACTGTCAATTATGTCTGCAATAACAATGTTTTTATTCTTCATCTCTTCAGGAAGCTTTTTGTCGGTAACCTCAATCTGAACAGTGACTCTAATTATTCTTCCTGCATTGTTTTGAGTGTCTTGGAGATTGCTCATTATTGCCTTTCCATCATTGACATCATATGTATACGTTTTCTCAGGTTTCTTCTCAACTGTAGCTGCAGCCTTCCCTGTGGTTGATGTTGGTGATAAGTTTTTCATAACACTCAAAAAACCAATACCCATTCCAATCATCATGAGAAGTAGAACAACAAGCAAGATTAGAATTATAGAGTTTAACTTTTCGCCTTTCATTCTTCATACTCCTTTTGCATAGGTTGTATATTGAATATAACGCCCTCAAAAATCTTCTTTTTATATTCAATAACCTTTTCAATTACCTCATCTACAGACTCTTTCACAACAAGCTTCACTCCATTAGTGAGAGTTATAACAGTGTCCGGTGTAGATTCCACAAACTCTATAAAATCGGCATTTACCACAAACTCTTTGTTGTTTATCCTTCTCAATTTTATCATATATAATCAACCTCTTGAAGATATTGAAATGAAAAAGATACATATTCTTCTTTGAAAGGGAAGGAGAAGAAGACTTTTGGTTGCTTACTTTTTCTCCTTCCCTTACTGGTTACCTATTCTTTTACCTCTTAATATTGACCAAATCCTGCAACAGCTCATCAGAAGCAGTGATTACTCTCGCATTTGCCTGATAGCCTCTTTGTGTGACAATCATGTCAGTAAACTCTTTTGCCAAATCAACATTTGACATCTCTAAGGTACCCTGTGAAATTGTTCCACGTGAACCTGACCCAGGCGTCCCTATCTCAGGGTCCCCTGAGTTTACAGTGTTTATATAAAGATTATCACCTATCCTCTGAAGCCCTGCAGGATTTGCAAACGTGGCAATTGCAATCTGACCAATTAGCTGATTTAAACCGTTTGAATAAATTCCAGTTATCTTGCCCGTGGCATCAATATTAAAACCTTGCAAGCTTCCTGCTGAATATCCTGTCATCTGAGCAACTCTGATTGAACTGTCCATGTTCCCAAACTGGGTGAGATTCTTTAGAAAGAATGCTATGTTTGTATTATCATTTACATCAAATTGTGAGCTATTCACTTTGAAAGTAATTGGGTTGACTGCACTTCCTACAAAGTTGATTGTAAACGTTCCATTTGCACTATCGTATATTCTCCCGCCTGTAATTTGTATTCCCTCAACATTGGGGGTATTTTCATCATCAAATACCTTTCCTGCTTGACCAAATGTTATAGTCCCTCTTGCTATAAAGGCATCATAATTGTTGTTTGCATCTATCATATCGTCAACGTAAACATATACCTCTTGGGGGGCTTGGGCAGTGCCAATATTCTTCTTTTCACGTGGTGCATCAACAAACCATTCCCATTGATTGTTATCCTTTTTGACAAATGTCAGTTGAAGAGTATGCTCTTTCCCTTGAGAATCATAAACTTTAAAGCTCATCGAATATTTACTCTCGGCTGGAACATTGAGCAAGTCTTCATATTTATCAATTGTCCCATTATAGGCTTTTGTGTCAGCACTCAAATTACCATCAAAACTAATCTTGTCAGTTGCTTTTGGGGGCAAAGTAGGATAAGCTAATATGTTTATCTTTGAAGGACTTTTTGTTGTATCAATCTGATTATTAACAGGGTCATACATCCACCCAAGCACATTAAGCCCATTTGCTGTAACTAAATTCCCCATTTTATCCAAACTAAAGTTTCCTGCTCTTGTAAAACGTGGTGCCTTCCCATCACCACCAACCACAAAAAATCCATCTCCCTCGATTGCCAAATCGGTTGGATTGTCAGTGCGCTGAAGGCTTCCTCTTGTCATATTCATATCAACAGAGGCCACCGAAACACCAAGCCCTATCTGCATAGGGTTTGAACCGCCCCTGCCAGAAGTTGTGTCAGGTGCAGAAGCTGCCTTTATGACTGACGCAAAAACAGATGCAAATGTCACCCTGCTTGATTTAAACCCCACTGTATTGACATTTGCTATATTATCACCTATCACATCCATTCTGGTCTGGTGAGCACGAAGTGCTGAAATTGACGAAAACATTGACCTCATCATCTTGGTAAAATTCCCCCTTTTGTCTTGAAATTAAAATCTTTTTTACTTCTGACCTTTCCTCTGTCAGTCAGAAAGGTCTTTTTCGCAGGGGGACCTCCCATCTTGCGGGTCCATCCCCCTTGCACCTTTGTTTATATCATCAAAACCCCATCTATGTTTGTAAAGATATTATCTTTTAAGCTATTTACATCTTTTACAGTTACAACTACTCTGTTTTTAACATTCACAATGTATGCAACATCACCATTTAGAACTAATACATCGTTCTTTAGCCCTTTTTGTTCAGCCTTTTTAATAGCTTCCTCAAGCTTTGTTAAAGTACTTGAATCAATATTGATATTCTGCGTTTGAAGTCTCTCGTTTGCATGCTTGGAGATTTTAAGACTTTGAGAAAGCAAGCCACTGAAACCTTGAGCATTTTCTTTTCTTTCAATCTTTGTATTGTTTAATCCATTGGAATTTATATTCCCAATCCTGTTTATTGTCATTTTGAGCCTTCTCCTTTTTGCAAGGAGTCTAAGATGTTCAGAAGATCATCTTTTGTTGGAACCTTGGTCATTATATCTGACAAAACCTCTTCAGCATATGTGTGATAAATCTGCTTGATATTTTCTGTAGTTACCTCAACTCCATTTACTTTAAGATATATCTTGCTCCCATCTACTCTGATACTGTCAACCCTTCCTTCTACTGTTTTTGAAGTATCAGAGGGGTTTGTAGCAACAACATACCTTCCTATCATATTCTGAGCTTTTATAAGTTCAAACGACTCATTTAGATTTTGCATCTGTTCAAGTGCGGAAAACTGGGCAAGCTGGGCAACAAATTCTTTATCTTCCATTGGTTTTAACGGGTCTTGGTATCTTAGCTGTGTCACCAAAAGGTTTAAAAACTCCTGTTTGCCAAGTGTATTCTTTGATGAAGACTGAGAAGAAGATATGCTTGAGCTTTGTGACAAAACCCCTGTTAAATTATTAATACTTGTATCGGCCATTCTTTTCACCTCATGCTCTTAAGTTTAACACATTTTCACTAATCTCATATACCAAACTTTCTATGGTATCTACAGCATCATCTGTGTGAACAAACGAATACTGTTTTTGCGAAAATCTTTGCTGATTTTGGAATTGCTGATTGCCACTGCTGTTGCCAAGGCTTACATTCAGTTGTGAAATATTTATTCCCTGGTCTTTTAAGATTGTAAGAAGATTCCCAAGTGAACTCTCCACAATCTCTTTAACATGTGGTGAGCTTACAAAAATATTTCCTGTAATATTACCATGCAAATCCTTATTTAACTCAATTACAACATTGCCAAGCCACTCTGGCTTTATAGCTACTGTCAAAGTTGTCAGGTTTTGCTTGTGGATAAACGAAATCTTTTCAGCAATCTGCTCAATTATTGAAAACTTCAAAGCCTTTACAGCATTGTTATTGTCCCTTACATCTATAGTAGAAATGGCATTACTGTTATGCTGGAAAGAAGCTCTGTAAAATAACTGGTTAACATCTTGACCTGGGTCTTTATTTTCAAGCTTGTTGTCTATCTTCAGCCCAACCTTTCCGTTGCTTTGGATGTCTGAGTCTGTGTAGATATTATTTAACAATATCCTCTGTAGGCTTTCGCTATTGTCTGCACCTTTAGATACAAGATTTTTAAGCACTTCTTCAGATTTTAAAAGTACATCCTTTAGATTAACTGAATCTTCAGTTGCGTTTATAAACTGCTTAGAATTTTTGATACTTTTAGAAAGAAACTGTATCACATCTTTAATAAAGTCAGAGGCTGGATTCCCACTTGCCACGACAAAATGGTCAAAAGTATTTGTTTTTTCATCAATTTTCTGAAAGATGCTTTTCAAAATCTCAAAAAGGCTATCTTTAGCACCAACTTTGTCACCAAGATTGTCAGCACCTTCAAGTGATAAAGTTAAAGTATTATCACTCCCAAAAATCAGATGTGTAAGAAGATTTTTTACAGCGGTGCTCTTAGGATTCTCATCTTTACCTATTTGATTAGTAAAATTAAAAAGCTCATCTAAAACTTTATCATGACCTATTGCATCTGACTCTAAAGCTTCTAAAAGGTTTAAACTTTCTTTTATGTCTTTAATAGAGGTAAAATCCTGGTAATTGATACTGTCTATAACTTCTTGGAACAATCTACTTTGTTGGTTTGGCACATTTTGTAATAAACTCAAGATTAGATTGAGTATTATACCTGAAAGCTGCCCATCTCCTTTTGAGTCTATTTTTTGAGCACCTTGCAAAGTTTCAAATCCATCTTGGTTTTGAACATTCTCACTTCTCTTATCACCATGAACTATTACTCTGGGTAACCTAAAATTTGACACTGTGATAAAATTCTTACTGTCATTGTTTTCTTCGGTTTTTGGACTATTGTCTTTTACCTCATCAATCTTCTTTGTTACACTATTAAAAATTTTCCTAAAAGACGACGGGCTACTGTTCTGTAGATTTTGTTCAGTGTTTGCAACCTTTTTACTTGAAGCTGCAAAAAGTAGATTATTTAATTTTATCAAAGCTGTATTCAAGCTTCCTTTTCCCCCCTTTCGTTTGACAAAGATTAATTTTAGATTTTTATTTCAATGCTGAAAGGTCGGCTGTCACCTTTGCAGCATTTTCTGGCTTCATATTACTAATTATCTGTGAAGAGGTTTTCGTATCAAGGCGTTTTAGAATATTCAATACAAGCCGGTATTTTGCCTTGTCGTTCATCATACTTTCAAAAATAGAGGCTGCGATCTTTGAATCAATGTTTTTGTAAATATCAACAAGGCTCGAAATATCTTGAGTTGCTGAAGAGCTTGAGGAATTTGAAATTCCTAATAATTTTATCGTCTTTTCAGGCGGAATATTTGATAGTATCTCAGAGGCAGTTTCAGAAGGAATATTTTGTAAAACCAAGGCTGCTACCTCAACATTGGTGTCTAAAAGATTTTCCAATATTTTTGCGGCCTTCTTTGAGTCCATGTTTTGAAGATAACCTGAAAAATCTTTGGCTTTATTTGAAGTATCTGTTTGTTTTGCCACCATGTCATTTAGCCTTGTTGAGAGGTCTTGTATCTGCTTTTGCAAATTCGAATTCTCTTTCTGAAGCTGGTTTAGCTTGTTCTGTAAATCCTTGTTCTGTTTTTCAAGCCCAGCTATCTGCTGTTTGTAGACCTTTTCAAAATCCACTTTTTGTGTTTGGACAGTTTTTTTGGCAAAAGGTATTTTTTTGAGCAAGGTCTCAATAGCTGTTTTTGCTCCAAATAGGTTAAGGTATACAGTCGCAAAAGAAGCTCCACCTAATAGCAACAAAACTAATATAATTATTAAAAAACGTTTTCCTCTTTTCTTTTTTTTAATTTCTTGCTTTTTTTCAGCCTTTACCTCTTGAACATTTACTTTATCTGCCACTATCATCACCCAAGCTCTTGTAGATTTTGTATGAAATAATCCCATCCAGTTCCTTGTTTTCAAGCTGTTTCAGCTCATTGACAAGATTTATAAGATGCTTTTCTTTTAGCTTCTCATACTTTTTCTTTTCTATCATGCTATGTATAAGTTCCCTCTTCTTCTCTTCAACCTTCATTTGCTGATAATATATAAGCTGATTTTGAATATCTATCCTCTTCTTTAGATTTCCCATAAACTGAGAGTAGGACCTCACCTCGTTTGGGAAAAATACACCCATGTAAAGGCCTTTTAGCTCTTCCTTTGCCTCATTTAACCTCTCCTCAAACTCAAGCTTTTTTTCTACATACCCTTTTAAAATCTCATTCTGGTGCGCAAGTTCGCTCTTCTTTATCTCCTCTAACTGCTGTTTAATCTTTAGAATCTGCTCAAACCTGAATTTTTTCATTTTTAACCCCAGTCCTTTTTTAGAAGTCTACATTTTAAGAAATAATACTCTTTAACATCTCAAGTTCCTGTTCAAATTCAAAACTCTCGTCAACATCTTGTCTTAAAAACTCATTTATCTGCGGCATAAGATCAATCGCCCTGTCTATCTCGCTGTTTGTACCTTTTGTGTAAGCACCAATTGTAATCAAATCCTCAGCTTCTTTATAAGTTGCCAAAATCCGCTTTATCTCATTCGCCAATATCCTGTGCTCAGGACTTACTATGTCATTCATTACCCTGCTGATACTTGCAAGTACATCTATTGCAGGATAGTGATTTTTGTTCGCAATCGACCTCGACAAAACTATATGCCCGTCCAAAATACCCCTTGCTGTATCAGTAATTGGCTCATTAAAATCATCTCCGTCGACAAGTACTGTGTAAAGAGCTGTAATAGACCCTTTTTGGTTCTTGCCTGCTCGCTCTAAAAGCTTTGGCATTATACTAAAGACAGAGGGAGTATAACCTCTTGAAACAGGTGGCTCACCAATAGCAAGACCAATCTCCCTTTGTGCCATCGCAAATCGTGTAAGTGAGTCCATCATAAACAGAACATCCATGCCCTGGTCGCGAAAGTACTCGGCAATTGCCATTGCAACATAAGCAGCCTTAACCCTCTTTAGCGCTGACTCATCAGAAGTTGCAACAACCACAACAGACTTCTTCAACCCCTCTTCTTTTAAATCCTTTTCCAAAAACTCTTTAAGCTCTCTCCCTCTCTCACCAATTAGAGCCAAAACATTCACGTCAGCCTTTGCATTTCTTGCTATCATGCCCAGAAGTGTACTTTTGCCAACGCCACTTCCTGCAAATATTCCCACTCTTTGGCCTTTGCCAATTGTGATCAGAGCGTCTATCGCCTTTATCCCAAGTGGCATTACTGAATCTATCCTCGGCCTTTCAAGAGGGTTTGGCCCTGTTTTCAACAGGATATTTTATTTTAGATTTTATTTCACCTTTGCCGTCAATTGGCTGTCCAAGCCCATCTAAAATTCTGCCCAAAAGCTCCTCTCCTACTTTGACCTCAAAAATACTGTCTTGTGCAATGACTTTGCAACCTGGAAAGATACCTACAAGGTCAGAATACGGCATCAAAAGCACCTTGTTTTCTTTAAACCCTACAACCTCTGCCAATGTCTCTGACTTTGCTGTTTTTATTTTGCAAAGCGTGCCAATACTGACAGCAGGACCTATAGACTCGATTGTCAGCCCTATAACCTGATTCACAAAACCAGTAAACTGGTAAAAATTCGTACTCTCTATTTTTGTTTTCAATCTTTCAAACATATCAATCACCAATTATTGAAAAGACTATCTCTTGAAGCTTTTCAAGCCTTGTTTTTATCCCTGTCTCAACAAATCCATAAGGTGTTTCAATCACAATGTCACCAAATGAAAGTGCCTTGTCAACTTTTATTTCTACTTTGTCAACACCTTCAACTCCTCTTAAAATCTCATCTAAGTTTTGCTTCACATACTCAAAATCTTCTTCACTTGTCCTTATAACTAAACCATTTTTTATTGAAAGCTGAGAAATGGCATTTTTAATAAAATCTTTCAAAAACTCCTTATCCCGTGCTTCCTTTTCCACAACCTTTCCTACAATTTTGGGTACAAGAATCATTAATTCATTTTGAGCATCTTTTAGTATTCTTTCACGCTCGGCCAAAACCTGCATTTTCAGTATTTCTATCTCTTGCAGCCTTTTTTGATATTCTGCCTCAGCTGCTGCCAATCCCTGGCTCAAACCATCATTAAACCCTTTTTCAAAAGCCTCCTTTTTAATTTGTTCTGCCTGAGTTTCTGCTTCTCTTACAATCCTCTTTGCTTCTTCTTTTGCCTTTTCTAAGACTTCTTCTGCTTCTTTTCTAAACGCTTCATTCTGCTCTTGCTGCCGTTTGAATTCCTCTTGCTGTTCCTTTAATTTTTGCTCATAGTGTTCAATCTCTGCTTTCGCCTTTATAAGCTTTTCTAAAATTACCTTGTAGTTTGTCTCAACAGGATTTTGGATTAGCACTTGATTACTTCTAATCACATTAGACAATTATCTCATCTCCCCCGCCACGAGATATAACAATCTCGCCAGCATCTTCAAGCTTTCTTATTATATTGACAATCTTTTGCTGCGCCTCTTCAACATCGCGTATTCTAACAGGACCCATGTATTCCATGTCTTCTTGAATCATCTCAGCCATACGCTTTGACATATTGCTAAATATGACACGTCTGACCTCTTCAGTTGTGCCTTTGAGAGCAATTGCAAGTGTATTGTTCTCAACCTCACGCAGAACTCTTTGAATGGACCTGTTGTCAAGCTTGACAATGTCTTCAAATACAAACATGCGTTTTCTAATCTCTTCAACAAGCTCAACATCCTCAAGCTCTAAAGCTTCTAATATCCTTTTTTCTGTACCTCTGTCAACTGCATTCAAAATATCAACAATTGCTTGAATACCGCCAACAACAGTATAGTCCTGCATCACAACAGAAGACAGCTTTTTCTCAAGCACCTTTTCAACCTCACGAATGACATCTGGAGAAGTCCTGTCCATAAGTGCAATTCGCCTTGCAACTTCAGCTTGCTTCTCTTGTGGAAGCGATGCTAAAACTTGTGCTGCCTGCTGTGGTTTTAAATAAGATATAACAAGTGCAATTGTCTGTGGATGCTCATTTTGGATAAAGTTGAGAATCTGTGATGCATCAGCCTTGCGAATAAAATCAAAAGGCCTGACCTGCAAAGACACGGTCAACTTCTCAATAACCTCTCTTGCCTTTTCAGGGCCAAGCGCCTTTTCTAAGACCTCTTTTGCATAGTCAATACCGCCCTCTGCAATATACTCTTGGGCAAGGCAGAGGTTATAAAACTCTTCTAATATAGCCTGTTTTTGTTCAGGCGAAACAGTCCTTATATTTGCTATCTCTAAGGTAAGCTCTTCTATTTCCTCTTCTTTTAAATGTTTAAAGATTCGAGCAGATCGTTCAGGCCCCAATGCTATCAAAAGCATTGCAGCTTTTTGCTTGCCGGAAATCTCCCCCGCTCTTGGCATCTTTTATATCACTCCCAATCTTCATTAAGCCAGTTTCTAAGAAGCTGAGCAACAACCTCCGGCTTTTCGCGAAGAAGCTTATCTATCTGCTTTTCATATTGGCTTACACCAAATTCCTCTATATTTATCTCTTCAATTGGCTGCTCTTCTTTCTTCTTCTGTGCCTCTTGTAAAATCTCTTCAACCTTCTCTTGCTCTGAAGGTATACTTACTCCACCCACCCCTGCAAGTTCAACCTGTTTTGCAGGCTTGACCTTGAGAGATTTTATCAAAAGACTAATAGCAAACGCCATCAAAAGTAAAAATGCAAACGCAACATAGATATAATCAAGTGGAATCTGCCTTTGTGGTTTGTCAACAAATGTTGGAATTTCATATCCTTCAACTGTGACATTTTGAATCCCTGTTGCGCTTTTTACAAGGTTTACAATATTCTCAACCTCTTTTTGGTCTGTTAAAAATGACCTTTTGTTGTTCTGGTTTTGAAGCTTAAACTCATCCCAGCTCATTGTTTTCGCCTGATTAGTCTTTTCATAGTCTTCCTGTCTGTAAGTAACATATCTATAGAGCACAACTGCAATTGATGACTTGTCATAGTTGATTGTACCAGGTGCTTTAATTGTCTCAATCTTTTTTTCATTATTTTGGTAATTTACTGTCTCATCAGTCTTTGAATATGAAGACTGCCCACCTTGACTGCCAAGTGGGTATTGGGGATTATTTTGAGTGGGGTTTGTATCAGTACCTGGTATACCACTTGCCCCTGCATTCGTACTTTGTGCCTCTTCCTTAGTTGTCTTTCTTGAGACAACTATCCCACTGTCCTCTAAAACAGGGCTATACTTTGTTTCGCTTACCTTTTGCATATCAAAATTCATATCTAAATTTACGGAAACCTTTACATCCTCAGGTGAGCTTACATAGTTTCCAAGAAGTTCTTTTACCTTTCTTTCTATTTCATTCTTGGTTGCAATCTTTATCTGGAGTTGTTTGCTTGAAATTCCTTCGCTACCATCAAATGAGTTATCAGAAAGGTAATTTCCTTTATTATCAATTATTACCACATTCTCAGGTAAAAGTCCTTCTACCGATGCAGCAACAAATCTTTGAATGCCTTCTATCTGGTCGCTTGACAAACTTTTTTTGAGTGTGAGTTTCACACTTGCAGTGGGTTTTGTAGTCTCATCCTTTAAGGCAAATGTATAGTCTTCAGGCACACTCAAGTTCACAACTGCATCGTCTATGTAATCAGTCATCTCCTTTAAAGCCCTTTGAATTTCGCTCTCTTTTAGTTTTATAAACGTTCTCCTCTTGTCCGACTCTGTCGCTGTCATTGAGCTTGAAAGCTTTAGAGCATCTTCAAATGTAATCTCACTACTTTTAGGATAACCAGAAAGTGCTGCTGCCATTTTAGCTTTATCAATATCAGTATCTTTTACTAAAATAGTTGTACCACCATTTGTCACCTTTGAATCAATCTTTTGCTCAAGAAGAGTTTGTTGTATCTGCGCTGCATCCTTTGGGTCAAGGCCTGAAAAAAGAACTACATAATGAGGTCGTGTAGTAACGTAAAGAGCAATTATTACCGATAATATGATTATAGAAGA
The DNA here is from genome assembly GCF_003999255.1 of Caldicellulosiruptor changbaiensis. Classification (GTDB taxonomy): domain Bacteria; phylum Bacillota; class Thermoanaerobacteria; order Caldicellulosiruptorales; family Caldicellulosiruptoraceae; genus Caldicellulosiruptor; species Caldicellulosiruptor changbaiensis. Next base: position 716,669 of record NZ_CP034791.1, on the reverse strand, counting down.
TGATACAATAAGCATTATTTTCTGCGATTTAGAAAGTTTGTCTAACCTCTCTTTTATACTCTTTAAAAAATCATTTAAAAATTGAGGCAACTACAATACCTCCCCGCAAAGATATGCACACAGCTACACCTGCATACGCATAATCTCATTGTAAGCATCTAAAATCTTGTTTCGAATCTGTAAAGTAAGCTGCAGTGCCATTGACGCCTTTTCAGACGCAACAATTGCATCTTGGGGATTTGACGTAAGACCAAGAGTAAAGAGCTGATTTTGATAATCTGCTTCTTTTTGAAGATTATCAACGCCTTCTAACGCTTTGTAAAGAAAGTCTATAAACGATGTGGAAGAGTTTGATTTTTCATTTTTACCTACATCTGAAAATTGCTTTTCAAAAAGTTTTGATATACTATCAAAATTAATACTTCCTATCATTTTAATTAATACCCTCCTTTTAATTAATTACCAAGCCTTTCTACCTTTACTTTCCTATCTCAAATATCCTTGTTATCATAGATTTCGTAATATTCATAGCAGTGACATTTGCTTCATATGCGCGAGAGGCCTCAATCATATTGACCATTTCAGTAACAATGTCAACATTAGGGTAGTTCACATAGCCATTTTGGTCGCTATCTGGATGAGTGGGGTCATAGACCTTTTTAAACGGGCTTGTATCTTCAATAATTGCTTTTACTCTAACACCAGCGTATGTATCACTGCTTGCATTTAATTTCTCATTCAATATATCACCAAAACTTCGTTTTCTTTCTTCAAACACAACAATCTTCCTCCTGTAAGGAGTGCCATCTTCCGTGCGCGTTGTGTTAGCATTTGCAATGTTCTGGGCAATTACATCCATTCTTACTCTTTGGGCATGCAAAGCTGAGGCCGAGATATTTATAGCATCGAACATTCCCATTTTTTAATCTCACCTACCTTCTTTTATAACTGTTTTCCATTTGTTTATCTCTCTGGAAAGCTGAAGGCTTACACCGTCAAAGTACAGAGAGTTTTGCAAAAGTTTTCCCATCTCTTGCTCAATGTCGACTGTATTTCCATCAAGTCTCATCTGAAAGCTACTGTCTAAAATCTCAATCGCCCTATCTTTAGTACTGGTACCAGAACTTTGCTCTGCTTTTATATGTCTTTTGTCTGTTGTTATGAGCTCCAAGTTATTTTGGTCATTTAAATATGCTTGCAAAAACGCTTTGAAATTTAAATCCTTAGCTTTATATCCGGGGGTGTCGGCATTGGCAATATTGTTTGAGATAACTTCGTTCCTTTTCCACGCATAATCCAAAGCTTTTTTATAAAAGTCTATCTTGTCAAACATATTAATCATTTTTTTCTTTCTCCTTCTATTTCTCGACAATCTTTTATTCTATTTTACAAAATTTTTGATAAAAATACCATACAAAATTTTTTAAGGCAATGTCAGAACAAGATTAAAAAAGACAAGAGGATAGCAGGTTTTTACCCTACTATCCTCTTTAACCCCTTGAAATCTACGGCCTCTGTCAAAATCACTTTACCTTTAGTTTATCCTTATACTTTTCAATCTCACTTCTTACCATGTCATTTAACACCTTAATATAAGTGCCTTTTAGTCCCAAAGACCTTGTTTCAATAAGTCCTGCACTTTCAAACTTTCTGAGGGCATTTACAATTACAGATCTTGTAATTCCTACCTTATCTGCTATCTTACTTGCCACCAAAAGCCCTTCGTTTGTCTTCAGCTCCTCAAATATGTGAATTAGAGCTTCAAGTTCTGAAATTGAAAGTGTGTCAATTGCAGATCTTATCATTTCTCTTTTCTTCTTTTCTTCTTCATCCTCTTCTTTTGTCAAGTTCAAAAGGTCAAACCCAATAATAGTAGCAACATACTCTAAAAGAATTACATCATCTTCTGTAAAATTAGCATAGCTTTTAAGAGAAAATACTGTCCCAAATCGCCTTGTGCCACCTATTATAGGTATTATTGCGCAAACCACATCTTTTATATCAACCTTTGTACTTTCAATCTCGACAACCCTTGCTATTTCAGAAAGTGTTAAATTTACCCTTGTGTCAACAAATGACCACAAAAACTTTTGAATCTCTGAACTTAGCCTTTCGTTTTCAGAAAGTTTTAGATCAACATTTACAAATGGCATAAGATACTTGCTAAACACTTTACCATTTGCGTCAATGAAAAATACACTTGAATCTGTGACATCACCTAAAACACAGCAGAGCTTTTGAAAATCCAGAATTTCTTTTTCTTTGCTTTGAACAATCCTGTTTATCTTTCTGACCTTTTCGAGAAGACTTTGCTGCATGAATATTTTTGCTCCCTTCACAAGTTGCTAAAAAGTAAAGAACTTTAGATGATAAATCTATTCAGGTCCTTGTCCTTTATCATGTCTGAAACCTTAGAATATACATAGTCTTTGTCAATCACAACATCAATTGGCTTTTCGACATTCGCATACTCAAACGATATATCCTCCATTATCTTCTCAACAACAGTATGAAGTCTTCGCGCACCAATATTTTCACTTTGCTCATTTATCTTCACAGCAACCTTTGCAATAGCCTCTATTGCATCATCAGTAAACGTGATGTTCACACCCTCTGTCTTCATAAGCTCAATATACTGTTTTGTAATAGCATTTTTTGGCTGTGTCAAAATCTTTTTAAAGTCCTCTTCCGTCAAAGGATGTAGCTCAACAACAACAGGAAACCTTCCCTGCAACTCTGGTATTAAATCCGAGACCTTTGCAACATGAAAAGCTCCTGCTGCAATAAACAAAATATGGTCTGTCTTGACAGGCCCGTACTTTGTCATGACAGTGCTACCCTCAACAATAGGTAAGATGTCTCTTTGCACACCTTCTCTTGACACATCCGGACCTACACCTGAACCCCTGCCAGCTATCTTGTCAATCTCATCAATAAATATTATTCCATGCTGTTCTGCACGATGGATTGCTTCTTTTATAACCTCATCCATGTCAATCAGTTTATTGTACTCTTCTTGCTCCAAAACCTCTCGCGCTTCTCTTATTGTCATCTTCTTCTTTTTTTTCTTTTTAGGAAACAGAGACCCAAACACATCCTGAAACGATATTCCCATCTCATCAGAGATTGTGCCCATTATCATCTCAAATGGAGGTTTTACAGTGTCCTCTACCTCAACCTCTATTACCTTGTCCTCAAGCTCACCAGACCTAAGCTTTTCTCTTAAAATTTCTCTTTGTGTTCTGATATAGTCATCTGTTGTCTGGTAAGTCTGTTCGGGTTCTTGCGATGGAGCACCAAAAAGCGCCTCAAAAGGATTTTTAAACCCTGCCTTTCTCGCATGAGGTTCAGGGACTAATATCTCCAGAATTCTATCTTCAACAAGTGCCTTTGCTCTTTCCTTCATCTTCTCCATGTACTCGCTCTTGACAAGAGAAATCGCATTTTCCACAAGGTCTCGAACCATTGAATCAACATCTCTTCCAACATATCCAACTTCGGTGAATTTAGTTGCCTCAACCTTTACAAAGGGAGCATTTACAAGCTTTGCAAGCCGTCTTGCAATCTCTGTCTTACCAACACCTGTTGGTCCCACCATCAAAATATTCTTGGGTGTTATTTCATCTTGAAGCTCTTTTGGGAGCTTTGCACGCCTGTACCTATTTCTCAGGGCAATGGCCACACACCTTTTTGCCCTCTCTTGACCAACTATATACTTGTCAAGTTCTCTTACTATCTCTTGAGGTGTTAATTCATTCATCTCATTATCACCTACAATTCTAAAACTGTAATATTGTTATTTGTGTATATACAAATAGACGCTGCAATCTCTAAAGCTTTTTTAGCAATCTCAGCCGGCTCAAGGTTAGTGTTCTGAACAAGTGCCCTTGCTGCAGCCAGTGCATACGGCCCGCCAGAGCCAATTGCTGCAATGTTGTCATCAGGCTCAACAACCTCGCCACTTCCAGAGACTACAAACAAATGCTCAGAGTTTGCAACAATCATGAGCGCCTCAAGCCGTCGTAGAATTTTGTCCTGTCTCCACTCTTTTGCAAGCTCAACAACGCTCTTTTGCAGATTACCACTATTTTGTTCAAGCTTTTCTTCAAACTTTTCACAAAGGGTTATTGCATCTGCAACAGACCCAGCAAAACCAACCAAAACCTTGCCATTGTAAACCTTTCGCACCTTTTTAGCATTCTGTTTCATTATCATGTTCTGTGAAAATGTGACCTGGCCATCACCAGCTATAGCAACCTTTTCACCTTTTTTCACAGCCACAATTGTTGTTGCATGAAACATAGCAAACCTCCATAAATTTTAAATTATTCAAAAATCTGATTAGCTATCTCCCTACATATACTTAAAGACTTTTCAGCAATCAAAAGTTTTTTCTTTTCCTTGTCTTTTATTCTTGCAATCTCCTCATCAATTGATATTATACCATAGTTTGCATTCATGGGCTGAAAATCTTTTTTGGGTGTTGTTATATACTCAATTAGAGCACCAATACAGGTACTCGGAGGAAAAGTAATTTGAGCTCTGCCAAGAACATATCTTGCAGCGCTTATCCCTGCCACAATCCCAGTTGCAGCAGACTCTAAATATCCTTCCACACCTGTTATCTGCCCTGCAAAGAAGATATTTGGATATTTCTTAAGCGAAAGAAACTTTGTTAGAACCTGTGGTGAGTTTATATAAGAGTTTTTGTGCATAACACCATACCTTACAAACTCTGCATTTTCCAAGCCTGGAATGAGCCTGAAAACCCTTTTTTGCTCACCCCATTTGAGCCTTGTCTGAAACCCAACCATGTTATAAAGCCTTCCATCTTGAGTATCTTTTCTAAGCTGCACAACTGCATACGGTATCTTACCGGTTTTTGGATCAATTATACCAACCGGCTTTAGCGGCCCAAATCTGATTGTGTCAATTCCTCTTCTTGCCATTTCTTCAATTGGCATACAGCCTTCAAACAACAAATCTCTTTCAAAGTCTTTTACTTCGATGACTTCAGCATTTACAAGTTCATAGTAAAACCTTTCATACTCTTCTTTTGTCATAGGACAGTTTATATAATCATCTGTACCTTTGTTGTAACGCGATGCAAAAAAAGCTTTCGAAAAGTCAATAGAGTCTTTAAGCACTATTGGCGCTGCTGCATCAAAAAAATAGAGATTTTTGCTATTGCAAAGCTTTGATATATCCTCAAGAAGACTTTCTGTGGTCAAAGGACCTGTGCTAACAACTACAACCTCGTCTCTTGGGACTTCTGTTACTTCTTCGTGTATAACTTCAATTAGAGGATTTTGTTTTATCTTCTTTGTTATATACTCAGAAAATAAGTACCTGTCAACTGCCAAAGCCTGACCTGCCTCAACTTGAGTATTGTAAGCTGCCTCCATCACAATTGAACCAAAGAGTTTCATCTCCTCTTTTAAAAGCCCTGATGCGTTTGTCAAAAGCTTTGATTTTAGAGAATTGCTACAAACAAGCTCTGCAAACCCTTCCTGTTTGTGTGCAGGTGAAAATTTCTTCGGTTTCATTTCATATAGTCTTACTTTGATGCCAAACTTAGTGATGGCATTTGCAGCTTCGACACCTGCAAGTCCAGCTCCGATTACTGTTATTCTCATATCTTCACTCACCTTTTTCAACTATCTTTTCTTCATACCCACAAGATTCATTTGAACATACAAGTTTTTTGCTTCCCTTTTTGCCTTTTTCAAACATCAACTGATTGCATTTTGGACAGTTTTTGGCTGGCCTTTCCCATACTATAAAGTTACACTCAGGGTAGCTTTCGCATGTGTAATACTTCTTACCCTTTTTTGACTTTTTCTCAATAAGTTTTTTACCACATTTCGGACATAAAACATCCAAATAGTCAAAATAGGGCTTTGTGTTTTTGCATTCCGGATAGCCTGGGCATGCTAAAAACTTACCATATCGTCCTTTCTTTATAACCATCTTTCTCCCACAGTTTTCACAGACAACATCTGTCTCCTCATCGTCAACCTTAATCTGCTGCATGGTATTTCGAGCTGTTTCAAGCTCTTTTTCAAGCGGCAGATAAAATTTTCTTACAATCTCCACCCAATCAGCTTTGCCTTCTTCTATTCTATCAAGATTTTCTTCCAGCTCTGCTGTAAACTCAATGTCTATTATGTCCTTGAAGTACTCTTTTAAAATATTTGTGACAACCTTTCCAAGCTCGGTTGGTTTTAAAAAGCGATCCTCTTTAACAACATAACCTCGCTCTAAAATTGTCTGAATGGTGGGAGCATAGGTGCTTGGTCTTCCTATTCCTTTTTCTTCTAATGCTTTTATAAGCGTTGCTTCTGTGTAGCGCGAAGGCGGCTGTGTAAAGTGCTGCTTTTTCTCAAGCTTGATTGGCTTTAACATCTCGCCCTCAAAAATCTCTGGAAGCTGATTTTCTTCCTCTTCTTCGTCTGTATCCTTTCCTTCAACATATACTTCCATAAATCCTGCAAACTTTAGCTTTGAGCCTGTGAGTTTAAAAACATAACCTTCAACTTCCAGCTCTGCTGACAAAGAGTCGTATATGCTACTTTCCATCTGTGATGCTAAAAATCTGTCATAGATGAGCTTGTACAGCCTGTATTGGTCAGGCGTCAAAGAGTCTTTTATGCTCTCCGGGTCTTTTTCGATATACGTTGGTCTTATCGCTTCATGCGCATCTTGAGCATCCTTTTTTGTCTTGTACACTCTTGGTTTTTCAGGAACATATTCTTTACCAAACCTCTGCAAAATTATTCTTCTTGCAGCCTCTTGTGCCTCTTCAGCAACCCTCGTTGAGTCTGTTCTCATGTACGTAATTAAACCTACGCTTCCCTCACCTTTTATCTCAACGCCTTCGTAGAGCATCTGGGCAATCATCATGGTTTTAGCAGGTGTAAATCTTAGCTTTCTTGATGCTTCCTGCTGTAAAGTACTTGTTATAAAAGGCGGGGGCGGGTTTTTCTTCTTTTCAGAGATTTTGAGTTTTGTTACTTTGAAGTCTTTATCTTTGATTTGATTTATAATTTTATCTACTTGTTCTTGATTTTTAAGCTCAAGCTTACCTTTTTTGCTACCGTAAAACTTTGCCTTAAACTCTTGATTATCTTTTTTGAATACCGCCTCTAAAGTCCAGTACTCTTCCGGTTTGAATTTTTCTATCTCCTCTTCGCGTTCAACAACAAGCCGTGTTGCAACAGACTGGACACGGCCTGCAGAAAGCCCGCCTTTTACCTTTTCCCACAAAAAAGGGCTGAGCTTATACCCAACAAGCCTATCAAGTACCCTTCTTGCCTGCTGGGCATTTACAAGGTTTTGGTCAATAGGCCTTGCATTTTTCAGGGACTCTTGCACAGCCTTTTTTGTTATCTCATTAAAAGTGATCCTCACCTTATCGTTCTGGTCAAGACCTAAGATTATGGCCAAATGCCATGAAATTGCTTCACCTTCCCTGTCAGGGTCTGTGGCTAAGTACACCTTTTCTGCTTCTTGTGCGGATTTTTTGAGCCTGTTTATCACATCTGCCTTTCGGCGAATGTTTATATACTTTGGTGCAAAGTTGTTTTCTATATCAACACCCAAATCACTCTTTGGCAGGTCTCTTATGTGTCCCATTGAGGCTTCTACCATAAATTCTTTGCCAAGATACTTTGCAATTGTCTTTGCCTTTGCAGGTGACTCAACTATGACAAGCTTTTTCAATGAGTGTTTACCCCCTATATCGTGGAATTTTTTTACATCTTAATAATCACATTTCCTCTTTCTCTTATAACTTTGCCTTTTATCTCAAGCGAGGTTATCACACTTGCAACCTTTCCTGCTGACCAGTTTGTCAAAGAAATCAAATTCTCAATATGAGCCTCTCCTATAGCATCTAAGAGTTTTAAAATAGTATTCTCTTCCTCAGAGAGTTCTTCCTCAGTATCAAATATACTAAGTTGTCTTGGGTAAAGGTTATAAATCTGCTTTAAATCCTCTAAAAAATCCTGATATGAACATACAATCCTTGCACCTTCTTTTATTAGCCTGTTTGTACCACTACTCTTTTGTGAAAGAATATTCCCTGGCACAGCAAAAACCTCTTTGCCCATCTCAAGTGCAAAGTCAACAGTTGAAAATGTACCACTCTTTTCTGCTGCCTCAATCACAACCAAGCAAGGCGAAAGCATCGCAACAATCCTGTTTCTTTGTGGAAAATTCATCCTATCTGGCAGCGTCTTTGGCAAGAATTCAGAAATCACACATCCTTTTTCTACAATCTGGTTGTACAGCTTGTAATTTTCCTTAGGATAGACAATGTCAACACCACAGCCTAAAACAGCAATTGTGGTGCCATTTTCCAAAGCTCCCATGTGACAAAACGTATCAATTCCACGCGCCATACCACTTACAACAACTATATTTTGCTGTGCAACCAAACCTGCAAGATCTTTTGCAACTCTTTTTCCATAATATGTTGGCTCTCTTGTCCCAACCATTGATATTTTATATTGAGCCTTTAGAACGTTTACATTGCCTTTTGCAAAGAGTATTACAGGTGAGTGATCAAAGTTTCTAAACTCTGTTGGGTAAAATTCATCATCTTCAAGAATTATATTTATACTATTCTTGATACAAAATTCAAGGACTTTTTCTGCCTCATTCAAATCAGAATTTCTAATTAGCTGTGTGATGGTTTGAGAAAAGCCATCTAAATTAAATTCTCTCCTATTCAAATACGCATCCTCTAAACTTCCAAACTCTTGTTTTATTTGCCGGAACTTTTTGGGACCTATTCCTTTTATTGTATAAAGCCAAAGCCAGTAAAGTTTTCTCTCATCACTCATGTTTTAAAATCTCATCCCTTTTTTTAATAATTAATCTTTTCCTTTGATAACACCAAGTGGTGTCATCTTAGCAACAGGCACGGCAAGCCTTGAGGTAATAACCGAATTTATAACAGTATCGATGTCCTTATAACTTTGCGGACTTTCATCTAAAAAATCCTTTAGATTCTTTGTATTTATCAGTATCTCATTCTCCTGGCCTTGTCTTAGGGCCTTTGAAAATTCTTCTACCGAAATTGTCTTTTTTGCCTTGTTTCGAGAAAGTACCCTTCCTGCTCCATGGTTGACTGTGTGATAGCTAATTATATTGTCTTCAATTCCTCTCATAAGATATGAACTTGAACCCATGCTTCCCGGCAAAATCACAGGATGCCCTGTTTTTAAAAACTTTGGATTTGAAATTAAATAGTGATTCTGTGGCAAAGCCCTTGTCGCACCCTTTCTTATTACAAGCTTTTCTCTGTTTGCAAATCTTTCCATATACGCTATATTGTGTGCAACATCATAAAGTACCCAAGCATCAATCCCGTGTTTGTCCAAAATGGATATTATGAAATTGCTCATATAATGGCGATTGACTTTTGCATAAATTGCTGCTGACTGCATAGCTTTAATATAATCCTTTGCAACTTTGTTGTCAATTGGCAAAAAGGTAAGCTGTGGGTCTGGAGTTGTGATACCTTTTGATTTCATCACATCTTTAAATTTTCTTTGATAGTAATCCCCAATAACTGATCCAAACCTTCTTGAACCTGAGTGGATCATCACAACAAGCTGGCCCTCAAAAAGTCCCCACTCTTTTGCAACCACCTCATCTATTACGTGAAGCTTTTGAAACTCAATAAAATGATTACCGCCACCAAGTGTTGCAAACTGCTCTTTGCCAATTTCATACGCTTCATCGGGAATTGTGTCAAGGTCAAACTCATGAATCAAAATCATTTTGTCTGATATGTCTTTGTCAATTTCCGTGTTCTGCAAGTACTCCTCATACTTTGCGTAAGATAGTGAAATTTTTTTGTTCTTCTTCCCGACCCCCGTTGGAATCAGCTCTTCTATCTCACTCATCATCTTTTTTAGAAGATTTTTGTCTACATCATCTGCATATGATTTTGTCAGAACAAGCCTCATACCACAACCTATGTCAACACCCACAATTGTTGGCGAAATCCAAGCCTTTGACATATCCCACACAATTATTGTCCCAATTGATGTACCCTTGCCAATGTGCGCATCAGGTGTATAGCCCAAAAACTCTACGTTTGGAATCTGGGATGCGTTTTTTGCTTGCTGCAAAACACCTTCATCCAGCTCTTTTAGTATTTCTTCTGTCATGAAGAAAATTGCATAGTCATTGGTGTACACTCCGTCCCTTATCTTTTTCATAAACCAAATCACCACTTTCTGAAAATTTTTCTCCAATGGTTTGAACTATTTGATAAGATGAGTTAAAATTTCTATAAACAACTCAATCAAGAGATTATCAACAATGATTATTGTATTTGCTTTTATTTCATTTTTGATTGGAAGCATACCCTTTTCGTATATTATCACAAAGAAGTTTTTCAATAAAGATATAACAAATGCTCCAGACAAAAATCCAGGTGCAACCAATGCATTTAGAATGGCTGGAGTGAAAGCAGGTGTGCCTTCACTTATTTTGGACATTTCAAAAGGATATTTTGTAGCTTACATAGCCAAATACGTGCTTTTTTTGAAAGGACCAGATCTTTACATTGTTGTTTTTATGGTTATATTAGGTCATGCATATTCTGTTTTTCTTCATCTCAAAGGTGGAAAGTCAATTGCTACGAGCTTAGGAGTGTTATTTTCACTCTATGGGATAGCTCCAATAATATTTTTTGCTCTCGGATCATTTTTAGGGCTTTTGATGTATAAGAAAGACAACCTCGGGACTGTTCTTGGAATATGGTCATTGATGATTTGGGCAAGATGTATTTACTTACCAATTGAAGAATTGGTGTTTTTGGTATTGTTATGCGCATTCTTGACATATAGACAGTTGAGAACCTTACCTATTGAAATGGACCTACTGAAAGTAGCAAAAGGTATGCTTAAAGCATAATTCAAAAAGGGCAAGCCTTTTTTGACCAATAGCTTGCCCTTTCTTGTTATATCCTTTAAAAATGTAAAGCTTACCTTTTTTAGCTCTTTACTTCTTCTATTACAGACAAATCAACCTTGTTCTGAGGAATACCTTGTTTTCTCTGCTCCCACAGCTTATCTGCAACCTTGCCCCATTTTTCTGAGTATTCAAGTAGCTTGTTTGCAAGCTCTTCAGCAGTTTCTGTCTCACCACCAATTTGGGTTGGATGTGCACCTGATTCTTCAACAATCTTTTTGAGTTTGAGCGGATTGTCAATCATTGGACAAGGCCTCAAATGATTCTCATTAAACGGAATATTTTTTCTGTATGCCATAAACAGCGGTGATTTTAGCGCATCAAGCAGTGAACATTCTTTTATGTTGACATTTGAGAAATGGATAAATGCACAAGGCTCAACATCACCGTTTGCGTTTATGTGAAGGTATCTTCTTCCACCTGCAATGCATCCACCAGCAGGTTCTCCATCGTTCCAGAAATCAAGAACAAATATTGGTTTTGACCATCTTATCTCTTCTATCCTCTTGTACATGTACGCTCTTTGCTCTGGTGTTGCCATGTATGATATATCCGCATCCTTGCCAACAGGAACATATGTGAAGTACCAGCCAAACTTGGCACCTTTCTCTATCAAGAAATCTATATACTCATCAGACGATACCTCTTCTACATTGTACCTGTGATATGTTGTTGAAAATCCAAATACAACACCTGCTTCTTTTAGTTTTTCCATTGCTGTGACAACCTTTTTGAATACACCCTGACCGCGTCTTTCATCTGTTGATTTTTCAAAGCCATCAATACTGATTGCAAATGCTAAGTTACCTACTTTTGCAACCTTTTCAATGAATTCATCATCCATTAGTGTGGCATTTGTAAATGACAAGAACACTGTGTCTTCGTACTTTTCGCATAGCTTTAATATGTCGTCTTTTCTCAGAAGCGGTTCTCCACCTGAGAAGATTATAAAGTATACTCCTATCTCTTGAGCTTCTTTTACTACTCTGTCTAAGATTTCATAATCAAGTTTAGCAGCCTTTTGATATTCTCCTGCCCAGCAGCCTTTGCAGTGCAAGTTGCAAGCAGCTGTCGGGTCAATCAAAATAGCGTATGGAATGTTTATATCGTATTTCTTAATGAGCTCTAATTGCTTTGGTACACCAATAAAGCCTGCATTTAAGAAGAAATTGATAAGAATTCTCTCTCTTACCTTTGGATTTGTCTCTTTTATAATTCTCATTGCATAGTGATGCCAAGAACTATTGGGGTCAAGCAAATACTTCTTTGCACTCTGTATATACCACTTATCCCTCTCACGCCTTACTATCTTTTCTGTAAGGTCCAAAATCTTGCCCATATTCTCTTCGGGGTTATTCGAAAGATACCTAATCACCTGTTTTAATACTGCTTCGCCTATCACTCTTTTTGGAAGTTCCATTTCCTCCCACTCCCTCTTTTTTATTCGCTCTTATTATAACTCTTTTTCGTAAGATGTGTCAATATTTATATATGCATATGTGTATATAAGTATGTTTATTTTTGTTCAAAAACGTGCTATAATTTAATTGTCATAGTCTTTTGTACGAAGGGGAGAGAAAATGACAAGGTTAAATGAAATACTCTACGCATTATCAGACACAACAAGGCTTAGGATATTAAATATATTAGCCCACAGCGAGCAAAATGTAAGTAGTTTAGTAAAGTTAATCCAAGAAAGTCAGCCAAAGGTGTCGCGCCACCTTGCATATCTTAAAAATGTGGGGCTTATAGAGGCAAGAAACCAGGCACAAAAAAGAATTTATTCAATTAAAGCAGATGTGTTTGAAAAATACCCATTTTTAAAAGCTCTTATTTGTGACCTTGCTAAGGTTGAAATATTTGCAAATGATTTAAAGTTACTTTATTCTGCAACTTAGTTTTTTATTTATTATTGAAAATCGAGTTTTAAAATTAAAAAGAAAAAGGGACTGTCCAATAAGATGTTGGGGTAGTCCCTTCTTTATAATATTTGTTTGAACATGATTAAATAATAAGCACTCAAAATATTTTTAGCCAGCCACTTTTCTCTAAATATTATTTTGCCCCAAAATATAGTTAATAAACTTGTCATTTTTCAAATTCAATTTTTTTGTAATTGCTTTTAAAATAACGGTAAACAGTTTCCATAAAACAAAGCCCATAAAAACACCAAAGGTATTTAAAATAATATCATTTATATCACATGTTCTGTACGGGAATTTTATCAAAAAAGAAATAAGTAGTTGAAGTAATTCAATACTTATTGAAAAAGCTATACCTTTCAATAATACCTTTTTTATTGACTTATTTCTTAATAGTGGCAATAAAAAACCAAAAGGAATTGTAAGCAAAATGTTATAATAAAATTGTCTATTTAAAGTAATATTAGCAAATGGTTTTATATTCATTGTTGAGAGAATATCTATCTTTGAAGATATTTCTCTAATGGTTGGTGAAAAGATAGGAATTGGGAATATAGTAAATCTTAATACCTGTAAGATATATATAAAGAACAAAGCATTGAAAAAAACAGAGATGAACTCCTCATTTCTTTTTTTTCTCAAATAAACACAGTACATTATCAACAGGAGTATTCCTAATAGCCATATAGAAATATCAAAGTCTAACATCCTGCACCACCACTTTCACCAACAATAGTTTATTCTGTCTTCAAAATTCCACTACCTTTTATATTGTATCCATCATCTTCTATTTTGTAAAATACAAGATAATATTGTCCTGACTTTTGTTCTCCAAAAGATTTTGAAAACTCGACTTCTGTTCCTTCAGGTAATTGTGGTATAACATCTCCCTTTCCAACATTTTCATCAAGTCCAAAACTTGATTTCCAAACTTCATACTTAATTCTGTTTGGAGTTTCACCAAACCAGCTATCTTTTGAGTAAATCCATATTTTACCACTTATGCTCATTTTTCCAGCATCCATTTTATAATATATACCATTTTCAGCTCAATTAACATATCGATAATCCATTGTAAAACTCCAGCTACTTGTATTTGGAAATGAAAGTAGTAAACATACACAACATACAACCAAAATTATTATAACTGATAAACACCTCTTTTGCACCATATCACCTCTTATTGGATATATTTGCGATATTAGTATTATAAGTTTTTGTTCTTCATTTGTCAAATATGTTTTTAAAACTTTGCTTTCTTTTTCTTAGTCAACTCTTGTTTTTCTTAAAATATTATGTATAATATATTTAGTTGCAAACTATTTGCAAGTAGGTGGAAGGAATGATAAACCAGGACATTAAGTCTATTTTAAATTTACACAATATCAAAGCTACCTGGCAAAGGATTGAAATATACAAGGTTTTAAATAGTTCAAATCAATGTTTATCAGCTGATGAAATACTCAATATGCTAAAAAACAAAAATTTCAAAATTAACCTCGCAACTGTATATAGAAACCTTGAACTTTTTGTTCAAAATGGAATTGTAGTGAAATCTACTATAAATAGAAAACATTTTTTTGAAATAAAGAAAAATGAGCATCACCACTATTTTGTATGTATAAAATGCAATGCAAAAGCCGAAATTGTAGACTGTAAGATAAATCTAATTGAAGAGGAATTAAACAAAATGAACTTTAAAATTCTGGACCACAATTTGGAAGTGTATGGGATATGCGATAAATGTTGTGGGAGGGAAGAACAATGAAGAGGATAAAGCTGCTAACTATACCCCTTCTTATTAGCTTCATGGTTTTCTTAAGTAGCTGCAAAAATGAAGCTTTAACTACCACCAAAGGCACAGTCTACACTACAATCTATCCTTTGTATTCTATTACAAAACTTATAGCAGGACAGAAGATAACAGTTGAAAAGCTTGTAAAGGACGGTGCGGAAATTCACTCATTTGAACCATCTTCACGTGACATTGCCAAGCTCACATCAGCAAAAGCGGTGATATATCTTGGGCTTGTTGATGAGTGGGTTAAAAAACCTCTTGAGGGAACAAAGGTCAAAATCTTTAGAGCATCTGAAGGTATAGAGTTTATAGATAGTGACCCTCATATATGGACATCACCAAGGCTTTTAAAGAAAATAACAAGAAATATTGAAAATGCCTTGACAAGCTTAGATCCAAAAAATAAAAGTTATTACCAACAAAATGCTTCAAAACTGATTGCAAGTCTTGATAGGCTTGATAAGGAATTTTCTTCTGTTGTGAAAAACTCAAAAAGAAAAGAATTTCTAATTGCTCATCCCTCTTTTGGCTACTTAGCAAGAGACTACAGCCTCAAGCAGTATTCAATTACCGGTGTGAACGAAGAAGAAGAGCCATCGGCTCAAAAAATGAAAGAGATTGTTCAGTTTATAAAGGAAAAGAACATAAAGTACATTCTTGTTGACCCAAATGAAAATTTGCCTGCTGTAAAGACTATCGCAAAAGATACTGGCATCAAAATTGTAAATATCTATGGAATGGGAATTGTAAATTCATCTCAAGCAAGAAATGAGACAATACTCAGCCTTATGGAAAAGAACTTAAAAGCATTTGAGATGGTTTTAAAATAAATGTTGCAGGAGAGAAAATCAGAATGATTGAACTTATAGATGTAAACTTTTATATTGACCAGAAAAGAATCCTAAAAGACATAAACCTCAAAATTCAAAAAGGTGAGTTTGTTGCCATAGTCGGACCAAACGGTTCTGGTAAGACCACACTTTTGAATATAATCTCAGGGATTTACACACCAACAAGCGGAAAAATACTAATATTTGGCAAACAACATCTTACCCCACAGGATAAGCAGAAAATATCCTTTGTCCCTCAAAAGGTCACAAATTTTAATCAGAGCTTCCCTTTGAGCGTTTTTGAAACTGTACTTTTAGGACTAGTGCCAAAAAAAGGATTGCTTCAGAGATTTTCAAAGCAGGACTTTGAAAAAGCTGAAAGCATTTTAGAAAAGCTTCAAATAAAGCAGCTCAAAAACAGGCTGATAGGTCAGCTTTCTGGCGGACAGCAGCAAAGAGTATTTTTAGCCCGCGCGCTCATATCAGACCCTCAAATACTTCTTTTAGATGAGCCAACTGTGGGGATAGACAGTCTCTCTGAGCAGCTTCTTTTTGAAATTCTTGGGGAGAAAAAGAAAGAAGGAACAACAATATTAATGGTAACACACGATGTGTATGCTGTAACTCAGCATGCTGATACCATAATCTGTATGGGGGATGGTATGATTTACACTGCTTGCAGCGCAAAAGAGTTTTCCCCCTCAAAATTTGAAAGTGTGTACAAATATAAGATTAAGAAAATTGAACACAGACACTCTTATACTAAAAAAGAATAAAATAACAGGATGTGATATTATGCTTCAATATGAATTTATGCAAAGGGCTTTTTTAGCAGGTGTGCTGGTTAGCATCATGACCTCGCTTGCTGGAAACTTTCTTGTACTCAAAAGATTTTCACAGATGGGAGATTCTCTTTCACACACGGCAATTGTTGGTGTTGCAGCAGCACTTCTTTTAAATTTTAGTCCAACCATTGGCGCAATTATCTCAACAGTTGGATTTGCTATAGTTCTTGAGTATTTCAAATCAAGATTTAAAAGGTTTGAAGAAGTATCTCTTGCCCTTGTTTCAATCACTGCTTTAGGGCTTGCATCAGTTCTGTTTGGAATTTTAAAAAGCAGTAGCAACTTAATGAGCTTCCTTTTTGGAAGCATAGTCGCAATTGGGAATGAAGATGTATGGATTATCTTTGCAGTATGCCTTTTAACAGTCACTTTTATAGCAATGTTCAGAAAAAGACTTATTCTTGCTACATTTGATGAAGTTAGCGCAAAGGTCTCTGGAATAAACACAAAACTACTTGATTATTTGCTGAGTATTGTTTCAGCAACAATAATTGCTGTTTCACTTAAGATTGTGGGCGGTCTTTTAATCTCAAGCATGATTGTTTTCCCAACAGCAATTGCGATGAGATTTTCAAAAAATTTCGGAATGCTTCAAGTAGTTTCACTTTTAGTATCTTTAATTGCAATAATAGCAGGACTTACTTCCTCTTACTATATCGATATCCCACCTGGCGGTGCAACAGTTTTGACATTTTTGGTCATATTTTTTATAGCTGAAATCATCAATATTACAAGAAAAAAACATATTAAAAAAACTTCTAAATAAGTCTTCTTTCCAACAGCCTGTAAGAGATTGCCTCTTGCAGGTGCTCTGCTTTTATCTCTTCGCTTCCTTCTAAATCAGCAATTGTTCTTGCAACCTTCAAAATTTTGGTATATCCTCTTAGCGATAGCCCCAAAGTAGTAAACGCTCTTTCAAGCAGCTGCTTTTCTTTTTTCGAAAGTTTACAAAATTTATTCACAAGCGACCCTTTCATCTGAGAATTATAAAATATGCCAAGCCCTTTGAACCTTTCAAGCTGAATTTGTCTTGCTCTCTCTACTTCTTTTCTCATAGCTGCTGAATCTTTGCAAATTGAGGAATTGAAGTTTTCAAGCTTTACAGACTTTACTTCAACCTGAACATCAATTCTGTCCAAAATAGGACCAGAAATCCTTCCAAGATACTGCTTAATTTGAGCAGGTGTGCATGTGCACTCCCTCTCATCTGACAAAAAATAGCCACATTTGCAAGGGTTCATGCTACATACAAGCATAAACCTTGCAGGATATTCAATTGATGCATTTACTCTTGAAATTGTCACATATCCATCCTCAAGAGGCTGGCGGAGAACCTCTATTGTCTTTTTATCAAACTCAGGAAACTCATCTAAAAACAAAACGCCATTGTGCGCAAGAGAAACCTCACCTGGTTTTGGAATCTTACCGCCACCAATTATAGCAATTGATGAAGAGGTGTGATGTGGACTTCTAAAAGGCCTTGCAGTGATAAGCGCCTGACCATCTTTCAAAAGTCCTGCACAGCTATAAATTTTTGTCACTTCTAAGCTCTCTTCAAAGGTCATTGGAGGTAAAATTGTGGGAATACGCTGAGCAATCATGGTTTTGCCGCTACCTGGTGGGCCAATCAAAAGTAGGTTGTGCATTCCTGCCACTGCTACCTCAACTGCTCTTTTGACATATTCTTGTCCTTTTACCTCTGAAAAGTCAACATCATATGTAAAGATATCAAGAAGATTCATCTCATCTATTTCAACCTTATAAGGTGTGGCACTCTGAGGGTCATCCAAAATCTCCACAGCTTCTTTTAAAGTTTTCACAGGAAAAACATCAATTCCTCTCACAACGCTACATTCTGCCCTGTTCTCATAAGGAACAATAATCTTTTTGATACCATTTTCCAAAGCTGCAATTGTCATAAGTAAAGCTCCATCCACTCTTTTGACACTTCCATCAAGAGAAAGCTCTCCAATTATTGCAACCTCATATGGGCTGATTTTAGGGTTTATCTGCTCAGACGACTTTAGTACAGAAATAGCCACAGGCAGATCAAAAGATGAACCTTCCTTTCTGGTGCTTGCAGGTGCAAGATTAACAATTATTTTTCTGGTTGGAAATTCAAAACCACTGTTTTTTATTGCCACCCTTATTCTTTCTTTTGCCTCTTTAATAGTCGCATCAGGAAGGCCGACTATATCAAAGCTTGGAAGGCCATTTGACATGTCTGTTTCAACTGTAACAATATAGCCTTTTATGCCAAGGTAAGAAGATGTCAAAACTTTTGCAAGCATTTTTTATATAGCTTTTCCTTTCCTTTTTTTATTAAAACTTTATCACAGCAAATTTTATTTTTCAATATAAACAAAAAGGCCCTTTTTCAAGGGCTTATGTTTTTGAAGATGGTGAGCCATCCGCGACTCGAACGCGGGACACCCAGCTTAAAAGGCTGGTGCTCTGCCTACTGAGCTAATGGCCCATATATAAGGTGCATTGTTATTATAGCTGATGTCTCCTGACTCTACAATACCAAACTTTTGTTCGAAATATACGAACAATTAACTTAAAATGATTATACTGTAAAGTTTGTAAAGTTTACAATAAATATCAATTATTTTGGACATACTTTTTTATACAACAAATATATTCTTCAAAATCTTGTATCTTTTCTTTTATAAACCTATAAACCAAACTATCATCAATTTCCCAATAAAGATGTACCAGTTTGTTTCTAAACCTTGCCATTTGAGAAAGCCTTGTGCTAAATTCGTCATTAATAATACCTAATTGAGACAATGCCAAAAATATATCTGCATATGTTTCAGGCGTTTTTATATTTTTACCTTTTGTTTGTTCTATTGAAATTATTCTATTTCCAATGTTGATACATGTTTCAATTGCAATTTGCAAATACCTTTGCACTGCACCTTTTAAGATTTCATTTGCCATATATTCTTCAAAATCAACTTTTGATATGTCTTTCAACAACTCTGTATATTTTTTTAAGAGCTTTAAATGAAATAATATTTTTTCGTCCATATCCTAAAAACAAACTCCTCTCAATAAATCTTTATAAAGATTTTAAAAATTCCCTATAAAATTCTTCCCTGTAAGGCTTTATATCAAGATATTTTGATATGACCTCTGTTTGAAAGTCAACCATTTTTTCTGTATTGCTACAGTAAACTATCTTCCCAGTTTTTAATACTCCGTATCTAACAGATAAAGGTGCGCTATTGAGAACAACAAGATCAACTTCATCAGTTTTAAATATTTTTATAAGCCCATCAAGAATCTCATTTTCAAGTTCTTCTACTATTCCTTTGGAAAGTTCCTTGTCAAATAAAATTGCTATGTCTATATCAGAAAGCGGAGTATACGTGCCCATTGCAAATGAACCAAAAAGATAAGCAGCAACAACCTTGTTCCCAAACCTGCTGAAAAATGCACCCAAATCTTTAATAACTTTTTTAGCATGATCAATATCAATTTTATTTCTTCTTATCACTTTCAAAGCACCTTCTATTATCAAATTTTTGTTCTACTTAACTTTTTTCACCTTCGTCTTATCCCCAAGTTTAGTTTAGAAAAATTGTAATACAACAACTTACCAACTAATCTTCGAACGAAAATATACTCTTGCAGATATAATGTGCAACCAACAAAGATAACAAAAAATCTATTCCAGGACTATTAGAATACTGAAATACAAACACAACTATAAACATAAGAAAAAATGAGATAATAAAAACACCCAGTAGATAAGAGAGTGCACCTTTTCTGAGTTTCACTTTTTATCAACTCTCTCCTATAGTGATTCAAAGCATTTTTAGAATTATTTTATCAAAAATTCCTGAGTTGCGCAATAAAAGAGGATGCCTCTTGTAAGCACATCCTCTTTTTGTTATCTTCATTTTATTATCAAACAAACAATTTTCTTTCAAACTACAAACTTGACAGTTTCAATTTAATTTAAATTCAAATGGCTCAATTTTTAGATATTCCTCTTTTGTATTTTAGAAGTTAAGTTTACAACTACAATAAAAACGACTGTTATAAATAGCATTAATATTGCTATTAAAATGTTTTTCATCTTTTTTATTTCAATTGCAGTTTCATACAAAGGCTTATAACTACTACCGCCTAAAAGAACATTGTGCGGATCTTTTTGCATATCTTCTAATAGTTTTAATATTTCCTTAGGTCTATTATTCAAGCCCTCTTTAATTTCTTTAAAACTCCAGATTTGCTTTCTATACATTTGTGGATTTGAAGAATCTGCAGCATCAGTGCACCACCAGTTGCCATCTTCAGAAACAACATATAATGACCTTTCAAGAGCGTCAACAATTTTAACATTTGGATGTTGTCCTTTGCTTCTTAAAAATTCTTTCATAAATATAATTGCTTCTCCTAACCCACTGTATCCCATTGTTGATTCTGAAATAATATAATCATTATAATTTTTATCCCAATCAATTAACATGTATCCAACAGGTTTTCCGTCGTAAAAGATTATTCTTGCCCACATATTATGAACAAATTCTGTATTGAGTGCATCTTCAAATGTTTCTAATTTTAAATTTTCTATTTTATTTTTGAAACCCTCTTTTAAGTATAAAATTTTTGTGTGCCCGTTAGACGCTAATTTCGATTCTAAAGGAAATACAAACAATTTATAGAGTTCATACTCATCACTCAATTTAAACTTCTTGAAATCATAAGAACCTTTGTTGCCAGTAAGTTCATCCAATTTCATTTTAAAAGAACTATCTCTATTTAGAAGTTCAAGCAGAGCGTTCAAATGGTGTTCAGCCGCAAGCTGTCTTCTAAGTTTCATAACTTCTTCGTTATGGTTTATAATAGAATTTGAATTAGCAAACACTAATACTGTCATGTTAAGTAAACATACCAATATAAAGACAAATATTATTAAAAAGATGCTGGACCTTCTCATAGTCTCTTCTCTCCTCTCCATCTTTTTATCAAGGCTTATAAACTTTTATGGCATCTATTAATTCCCAATCAAAATCATTATCTCTCAATTCTGAATCAGGTATAGTTCTTATATAACCAACTGCTGGATCCATTACCAATACAAAATTTTTTAAACTACCATTATCAAAATATTGCCATATTCCACACAATACTGCAAAATGACCAGCACCAACAACAACATTTATTCCTATTGGACTTCTTAAATTGACTATCTGCTCACATATTTGACCGTAGGTTATTGTATTACCGCTTATAGGATACATACGCGAAGAACCAACACCATAATAGCTGAGCGCTCTTTGTATATCAGAAAGCGTTGCGCCTTGATTTACGTAACTTCCATAGATATATTTCACTATATCCCACTGTGTTGCCTCTCTCCCAAAACCTAAATAGTTTTTGCAATAGTACAATATCGACTCACACCCTGCTGCCCAGCACCAATTTGAATATGCCTGACTTACCTTTTTAACTGGAAGTTCAACATACGTAACTGTATTTTCTGCAAATGCATCACTAAGGTTCAGTAAGAGTAATGTAAAAAACACAATAGCACTAATCACGATTCTTTTGTACCTTCCCTTTTTTAGTAATTTTTTGACCATATCTCCTCATCCTTTCGTTTTTTAGTTCTATTTCATTTAAGAACCTTTAATTATAATTTATAACTGCTGTTTTTAATTTCAATTCATAATATTGTTTTTTTTTGCAATATTTTGTACCCATATTTGTATTTTTTTGTCTTGTCAAAGTAAAAAAATTTACCTCTTATTGTTTCCTGTTGTTAAATCAAACCACTTATTTTATTTCTTGCATTCTAATTATACACTGATAAAACAAATATAAATCCTAAGGAAAAAATTACCTGAAATGATTGTGGTGAACTGATCCAGAGAAAATTTCTTGAACAATCTGACTTTTATAATTTAAACCCCATTCAACCAATCAAACAACCCAAATTTTTTATATGTTTCCTCTGCATAAATTCAAAGACACCTTATTGGACATAAAAAAAACACCTCTCGCAAAGTTTTTAAACTCTGCGATTGGTGGTGTGGACTTCTTCAAGAGAATGTATGCATTATTCTTCTTAAAATCCTGCACCCAATTTTGCCTTAAAAATTGGCTGCAGGACTTGAGGTTTTCGTTTGCCATTTTACACTTTTTAACTGTTCCCTGTAACGCTTGAAAATATCGTATAAAACAAAAATGGCTGGGGTGGGTGGATTCGAACCACCGGAATGCAGGAGTCAAAGTCCTGTGCCTTACCGCTTGGCGACACCCCAACTTATTTTATATATGGGGTGGATAATGGGACTCGAACCCATGACCTCCAGGGCCACAACCTGGCGCTCTAACCAACTGAGCTATATCCACCGCCTCTTTTTTAGCAAGCAGATTATATTATAAAGACAATCATATTGGCAGTCAATAGCGATTATGTGTTCGCAGTTTTGTGGAAAATTTGAGGTAACTTTATATAACATTCAGTCTATTTTTTGTTAAATATCTATTGAGAACACTTCTATATCATTCCGCTTTTGAAAACCTATCTTAGACCAAAAATTTTTCCCTTTTTCATTATCTTTCATTACAAAAATATGGCATTTATGTATTCCTTGCTTTCTCAGCTCTTGCAGTGCCTTTTCAACCAGGCTTTTCCCTATGCCCTGCAATCTAAAATTCTTAGCAACTGCCAAATGATATATAAAGCCACGTCGCCCATCATGTCCGCACATAATGGTGGCTACTATTTTGCTGTCAATCTCACATACAAAGCTCATACCTTTATTCCTATTTAGGAATTTTTCCAATCCTTCTATAGTATCACTTCTGCCAAGGCCTATTCCTTCTGTTGTTTGCCACAAGTTCCTCATTTCCTGCCAATCTTCCACTTTCATTTCACGTATTATCATTAATATCACCACACCTGAAATTACTTAGTATAAAATGGTTAAACTCTTTATCAGCATTGTGGCAAATGAGCCGGCTGGAAGATGAAATTTCAATTTTAGTTTAAAATATCCGCTATAAAAGTCATCTTCTTCAAAGTTTGAAACCTCAAGGTTTTCTGGAAAGACTATTGCAGGTCTTAAAAATGATTTGTAAAAAGATTTTTTTATCTTTTTGAGGTCAAAGTCTGAAGGTTTAAGCCCTCGTTCATTTAAAACCTCCAAGATTGTATTGTTAACAAAATTGTTTACGTAAGGTATTTTTGATGATACGGTCGGAATTTGAAGATTTTTTAATTCCTCCAAAGCCTTTTCAGAAAGCGTTCTATAAATAAGATATTCCATAATCTTCCCCTTAACAGGTCTTAGCAAATCAGTATAATATGGTAAAACTGTGCTCAAAATCCTGTTCCAAATATAGCTCTGGTAAGCTGAGAAGAACATTGACATCTCTTCTTTTGGAATAAGGTTTACAGCCTCGATTAAATAATGTCTGCTTTTTCCTTTCATTAAAGTTTTTATTATATCCTTTTCAACCTTTGTTTTGCAAAGAGGAAGTATCTTTTCGAAGTCCCCCCAAAGCTCAAATATCTTTTTCTTTCTTTCCTTTTCTTCTCTTTTATCTTCAGGATGAATGGTGGTAAAATAGAGTTTAAGTGCACCGTTGTAATGTTTTTTTGCTATTTTCTCGCCGATAAACTCTTGGTCATTCTCAGCACTTCCAAAACGCTGATCATCAAAATAGTTTGGAAAACCGAATTTTTTTATCTCATCAAGCCTTTGAAAAATTCTTTCGTCTTTGTTTTTTATCTTTCTTATTACTACCTCAAAGTAATTGCCTTTGAGTGTCATAGGTGAAACAAAATCATCCGAATATCCGAGAAACTCAAGTTTAACATTTTCCTTATTGAAATTTATGTCATATTCTCTGGGAACAGAAATATATTGATAAGTAAGAGCATGTCTATCCTTTCTCCCTGCACAGCCTATCTTCTCAAACGGAATCTTGTTCTCTCTTGATATAAACCTTAAAGCATCAACTGTGTTCCAGTGTTTCTTTTTCAAAAGATAAATCTTGTATTTTCCGCTTGGTTTTATTTCAATGTCAATTTCCTCTTTGACTATAAAATCTTCAGGTAGTACTTTAATCTTCAAGTTTTTCTCACCCTTTTTAAAGTCTCTTTTTATAAAGCTCTTATTGACACCTCATTTTATTATGATATTATTATATATTGTTGTCAACAAACTATTAAAAAGCTACATTTAAACTCATGAGGAGGTGGTAGAAGTGGATGAACTAAAGGGTGCAGTTGAATTTGTAAAGAACAAAACAAAGGTTAATGTAAATGAAAGAGATATTGAAAAGGTTTTGGCAGCACTGAACTCTACAAGTCATTTTTGGGAAGTGGTATTTCTTTCACAAAAGCCGTTTGCTGTTGTGAGGGAAACAATTAATTATCTCATTTCAATAGATTTCGTAAAATCAGATGATAGCGGTAATTTAGAACCCACACAAAAAGGAAAAGAGTTTATCGAAAAGAATGGTATTCCTGTTGTAAAAAATTACACATGTCAATGCTGCGAAGGACGCGGCATTGTATTTGACGAAATAAAAGTTGCTTACGAGAAGTTCAAAGAGATAGTAAAGACAAGACCTGATGCTATAGTTGAATATGACCAAGGTTATGTTACTGAAGAAACAGCATTCTCAAGAATTGCTCTTATGATTAAAAAAGGAGACCTTGTTGGAAAGAGACTTATTGTATTTGGCGATGATGATTTGGTATCAATCGCAGCAGCTTTGACAAAACTTCCACAAGAGGTTTTAGTATTAGAAATCGATAAAAGGCTTGTAGATTTTATAAACCAAGCTGCAAAAGAACATAATCTCAATTTGAAAGCAATTGAGTATGACTTCAGAAACAAGCTTCCTGATGAGCTTGTAAAGAGCTTTGACACATTCACAATTGATCCACCAGAGACAATTGAAGCTTTGGATTTGTGCTTTACAAGGACAACATCAAGCTTAAAAGGAGCAGGCTGTGCGGGATATTTTGGTCTTACAAACATTGAGGCATCACTTTCAAAATGGCACGAATTTCAGAAACTTCTTTTGAATAAATTCAATGCAGTTATTACAGACATCATTGAGAACTTCAATCATTACGTAAACTGGAATTATCTCCTTCCTTCATTAGACAGTAAGCTCAATTTTGTAAATGTACAGCCAAAACTCAACTGGTACACATCCAGCATGTACAGAATTGAGCTTGTAAAGGACATTGAAATTGTAAATGAGTATATCAACTGTGAACTTTATATAGACAATGAGGCAATCTTGTACAAGGAATAAAGTAGCTTGCCTTTTCCCCTTTTTTGTGTTAGAATAGTACTTGGTTTTTTATCTTGCTTCTTATAAAAGGGAGGGAAATAAGATGGCAATGTGTGAAATTTGTAATAAAAAGGTGTCATTTGGAAACAAGGTAAGCCATTCAAACAAAAAGTCAAGAAGAACGTGGAAACCAAATGTAAAGAAAATTAGAGTAATTATAAACGGTCAAAGGAAAAGAATTTATGTTTGCACAAGTTGTATTAAGGCAGGCAAGGTTGTCCGTGCTTAAAATAAAAAAGTTCAAGATAAGCAAAAGAGGTTTATCTTGAACTTTTTCTTTATTTTTCATCACTGAGTTTAAATAGCCTTTTAATTATTCTACTTAAAAACCTTGGCATTTTGAGTACCATTATCCTCATTTTTATTTCATCTCCCATCTTTAAAAAATATATAAATTCCAGCGGCAATTAACCCAAGAGCAATAATAAGTGCAAAAAGCCATGGCGGTGTTATAATTGAAATTAAAATACCAAAGCCAAGTAATAAAAGAACAAAACCTAATTGTTTTTTGTTCTTATGATGAAAATGCTTGCTCATAAGTTAATATATTCTCTTTGTAGCTGGTTTTATTCTATTATATTCACAACAAACTTGAGGTGTGATAAAAATAAAAAGGGCTGGGAATGTTTTTGGACTCTAAAAGGTGTTAATTTTCCAGCCCTTTTTGGCTTTTCTTAGTCCTTTAAAAATTCAACTGTCTTGTCTAAAACAACTCTCTCCCATTCGTATTTGTTAAACGTGTGATCTGCATCTTCTATTTCAACAAGTGTTGCCCTATCACCTAAAATCTCTTTGTACTTTCTTCCTACTTCAACCGGAACTGCTGTATCGTTTGTACCATGTAAAATTAAAACTTTATTTGGATATTTCTTTATTGCTTCAAAAAAGTCATACTTTTGTAAATCATAATAAAAATCTTCAGATAAAAGAAGACCTCCTAAATCGATATATCCTTTCTCCTTTATTAGAGGATTACTTTCAACTACATTCTTTGCAATTTCCTTCATATTTCCTGCAGGTGCCCACAATACAACCTTGTGAAGCTTTTCCCTATACTCACCAGCAAGATATGAGGAAATTGCTCCACCAAGAGAGAGTCCTACAATTGACACTTTTTGTTTGTCAACAAAGTCAAGTGAAAATAGATAGTCAAGTATACATCTTGCATCATCAATTTCCCGTGTTACAGTCATGTCATAAAATTCACCATCTGACTCACCAGACCCTGCAAAGTCAAACCTAACACTTGCAATGCCATGGTTTTCAAGTAGCCGCGATAACTTTACAAATATGAAATGTGGTTCCATTTTGTTACCTGTAAAGCCGTGAAAGATTGCAACTGCAGGAATCTTTCCTTCATACTCATTTGGTACATGTAAGTACCCGCGTAATACCTGCCCAATCTTATTCTTGATCTCAACATGCTTTTGCATTAAATATTCCCTGGTCATCCAAACTGTGCAAAACCGCACAAGTTTAGATGGCTGGGCTATTTGTAGTCCGCCTTTTCAGGTTGTTCCACACCCAGCAGGCGGTATTTGGAACAACCATAGCCCCTGCCCCAAGAAGCAGGAACTCACGCCCTTACGGGTCTCCCCACTTGCCCTGAAATCAATACCGATTTCAGGACAGACATATCACGCAACACCCTGTCAGGGGAAAGTGGCGTTACCACCGCTACCCTGAGAACTCGCCAGAGATTGTGGTCTTTACCACAGGTACCAGAACTTGTTCCATCCAGAGGTCCTGATACCTTCCCTGACTCACTCCCAGGGCTTTGTATCATCCGCATTACATATTCAATCTCCTTTATCTGCTTCTTCCTCAAACATACATTCTTCACCATTTTGCTTACATACTCTTTTAGTTCTCCTAAACTACTTACATCAAGCCTGCTAAGAAGCTCCATATAGTTTGACGGTATCCTCTCCTTTAACCCAAGTCCCCTTCTTGCTATCACATACGCTGCAGCTACATCCTTTGTCACCATAAACTGCGGAGCGTACTTCAAAATTCCTATTACAGAAGTGTATGCAGGGTCTACTTCTATAACCTCTATCCCTTCTCGCTTTGCTAAAAGTTTTACCTTCTCCAAAAGTGACCTGTACCCAAAATAATGCCTTATCCGTCTTGATTTTCTACCTGAAAAGTCTCCTCTTCTTCCCCTGTCCTGTATACTAAGGTTCTCAATCACTATGGCTTTTTGTTTCTCCTTTGCCATCTGTACTAACATGTAGGCATACTGCCACCTGTAATACTCTCTTTTATCAAAGCTGCCACTTTCAAGCTTCTCAAGTGGTATTCTGCCATATCCCAGAAACTGTCCGTGCTCATTTGTTTCTACCCATGCCACATTCTTCGGATATGCGTTAGTGTCTATCCCTATAACTCCATTCGCTCTCGTTATTGCAGGTTTTGGGAAAACTTCCTCAATAGCAAAGTAGGCATATACTATACCACTTTTAAGTTTCAGCTGGACAGAGTAAGGCTGTCCAGAAATACTTATCGCCTCAAGAAGTTGATTTCTATCAATGTACGTTCCATCTTTTATCTTCCATCCGGGCTGTATCCTCGCATATACATACTCCATTTCTCCTACGTTGATTCTGAGTTTGGTACAATCTTCATCTGTCTCAATCCTTGTATTGAGATTACCTTTCTTGCTCCTGTCTCCTCTTGAGTACAGATTCCCCTTCCTTTTCTCCTGCCATTCAATCTTGAGTTTTTTGTAAGGCTTGCCGTTCATATGCCGCTTCTTTAGCTTTTCAAAAAGCTGCCTGCCGCCAAAAATGACCTTCTCAGGGTCTTCTCCTCTTTCTTTACATGAGGTCAAAACACTTTTTGCTTTCATAATTGCATCATCGACGTATCGGGAATTAAGATTGAAAATCCCCTGCAACTCCCTTTTGAGTTCATTCCTTTTATACCCTTCAAGTAACCTCTTGTATGGCATACCTCATGCATGATGACCATCTTCTCATAAGGTCCAGGACTTTTTGCTTATCTTCGCTGCTGTCAAAAATTAGCTTGGCTTGAACTGTTATCATGCTTTTTTGCACCTCTTTTAATCATAAATCCTTGCTGCAAAAGATGTATACTGCCGCTATTAAATCCTCTAAAACTACAGCCTACTTTGGTTTTTCTTCTATCATACTTAGGTAACTTTTCAATGTCCTCTTTTTCAATACCTTCTTCTACCCTTTGGAGTTCTAAAACCAGTAAATTAATCCCTCTTTCTCCCAGTTTATAAGTGCCCTTCGACTGATTGAATATATTTCTTTTACTTTTTGCATACTTAATAACATCCATCATCACCTAATTAAAATTGTACCTTTTTACACGACTATTTTCAACTGTTGCTACCTCTTCTTTACTATTCTATATAGCACTACATGTCTCCCCATCTACAATAGAGTGCTCGACAATGAGCCTCTTGTAAGTTTTGTATGGTTCTTCTAATTCTTTTATCAGCATCTCAGCTGCATAATAGCCCAAATAAAATATGTTTGTATTAACTGTGGTAAGCCTTGGTGAAGACAGTTTAGAAAAGATGGACTCATTAAACCCAATTACAGACACGTCATAGCCTACTTTCAATTCAAGCTCTTTGCATGCCTTTATTGCTGCATAGGCAACAACCTCGTCAATACAAACAATGGCAGTTGGTCTGTTTTTTAGCATCAGCATTTCCTTTGCCTTTTCATATGAACTTTGCTCGTCAAACTCAGTAAACATTATATACTGGCTCTCAATCGGAAGTTTATATTTGTTCAAAGCGCTTTTGTAACCAGAGAGCCTATCTTGAGTCAAAACAAGATTTTCCATACCACCCAAAAAACCTATTTGAGTGTGTCCAAGCTTGATTAAATACTCTGTTGCGTCAAACCCTGCTCTTTTGTTGTCATTGTCAACCCAGTTCACATAATCCTTATCCCTATCAGGTGAGCCTATTAAGACAAAAGGAA
Source organism: Caldicellulosiruptor changbaiensis (assembly GCF_003999255.1). Lineage (GTDB taxonomy): Bacteria > Bacillota > Thermoanaerobacteria > Caldicellulosiruptorales > Caldicellulosiruptoraceae > Caldicellulosiruptor > Caldicellulosiruptor changbaiensis. Next base: position 686,981 of record NZ_CP034791.1, on the reverse strand, counting down.
ATTTTATAGATCGAAGATATTTAATAGCATAGTCATTTATACGAGAAGTCAGCAGGATAAAGCCGTCCACTTTTCTACTTTTTATGAGCCTTTCTAAGCTTTCTTTTTCCTTTTCTGGCGGCACAATAGTCAGTACAATTTCATATTCTGTATTGTTAATATAACTGCAAATTCCAGATACAACTTGGTCAAAAAAGGTGCTTGTAAGTGTTTGTTCAAGTCTTCGTGGCATGAAAAGTCCTATAGAATATGCCTTTTTCATCACCAGGCTTTTGGCACTCGCATTTGGAATGTATCCAAGCCGCTCTATTGCTTCCATTACTCTTTTTGTTGTCTCAGGTGAGATCTTTGCCTTACCTGAAAGTACCCGTGACACTGTTGAAGGTGACACACCTGCTTCTCTCGCTATATCCTTTATGGTTACCATTTCATTCTCATCCTATTCCTTCTTGTCTTGTTCTGAACTTAATATCAATAATACTAAATTTTCTGAAATATTTCAAATATCTTTTGAAGCTGAATATCGATTAATTTTTATTTCTCAAAAGACTCAATTATGGGAAGTGACATCTCGATTATAAAGTGATTTCCCCCTAAGGAATAATTTACAGCATATGTACCTTCAGGATAATAAAGAGAAAATCGCTGTTTTAGAATATTGAGTACTTCTTCTGCTTTATTTAAATCCTGTATAGTATTGTTGTAATATAGCCGTAAGCTTAAATGCCCTGACAAGTTGATTATAGAAAGCTGAATGATATTCTTAATAGGCAACTGCCTTCTAACACAGTCAATAAAAAGCGTTGCAACTGATGTCAAAATCCCATGTAATACAAGTGACTGTTTTAGCTCCTCCTCTTGGATATTTATTACTATCTCGAGGTTATTCATCGCCGAGTATACACATCCTGATAGAATTGTTTGAAAATACATTACCTCATACCATAGTGGAACAAATATACGTCTTGAATATATGCTTTTCTCAATAATGTCTAAAAGAGACTTTGCAAGCCCTTCTATCTCTCTGTCATTTTTATTTTTAGACATATCATAGATAAGTTTTACATTTCGTATTATCATCTCTTTATACTGTTCAAAAAAGACATCTTCTCTTTGACTCTCAACCTTTAAAATCTTTAATTGATTTTTGAGAACATTTATAGAGTTTTCAAATTCAGCATTGTCCTCTACCATCAAATTAAAATGATTGTCTATCTCTCTTAATACCTCTTGAATCTTATCAACCCGATTACAGACCTCTTGGACATAAGGAAGTATTCCAAACACATACCCCGCTATATTTATCAAAACTGCGCTGCAACATATGAGAACCCAAGCAAGAAAATTATATGTATTAGTCTAAAACTGTACATATGCAACCAGCGCACAAAATAATAAAAGTTCTGTAAATATCACTATGACAAATACTCTATTGAATCTCTCTTTCATTCATCTCACCAACTACCTAATTCCTTTCATGTTTTCTTCTAAATATATACCCATTTTCTTGATAAATATACACATTAAGTTTTTGTAAAGATACATGAAAAATTCTCTACTTCATATCAATTCAATTTTAATATCTTTTCAATGTATTCATCAATACCCTCTTATCTATACAAAAATCACAAAAATTTAAACACAACTTTTATACTCTTCTCACTTCCCTTTGAAGACGCTACCTCTATCGCTTTTTGATAGTCATTTATGTTAAAATAGTGAGTGATCAATTTATCATACGGAATTCCAAATTGCTGTATAAGATTTAATGCAAGCTGGTAGGTAGAGATTCTATACTCGTTCACATTCTCTGTACTATAGCAATAAGCTCCTTTTACATTTAGCTCTTTGAACCAAATTGGAGTCAAATCCAAATCCTTCACAACTGAAGCAAGGCCAACCAAAACATAGCTTCCGCGCTGCTTTGTAAGCCACATACCATCTCGAATAGTTTTCTTTGAACCAACGCAGTCAAACACCTTGTCAAACCCGCCAAGCAAGACTTTCTCCCCAATCATTGGCTTGAAAATCTTAGCACCGCACACCTTTGCAAGCTCTTCTAAATAATCTTCTGACGGCCTTACAACCCTGTTTGCGCCAAATTCCATTGCCAAGTCAGCTTGAAACTTATATTTTGCAATTGTTGTGATGTCTGCTTTGCAACCAAGTTTTCTCAGACTCCAGACCACCAAAAGTCCTATTATCCCAGCACCGTATACCAAAACCATATCAGAATCTTTCGGGAAATTTCTCATAACAGGATGAAGGGCAGACGCTAATGGATCTACCAAAATTGCTTCTTCATCTTTAACAGAATTAGGTACCTTTATAACTTGTGACTTGTGAGCAACAAAATACTCTCCCCATGAACCACCTGTTGAGTTGCAGGCACCCATTATGGTACCTGGCTTGAGCTTGCCTTCTGTAATATTTAAACAGGTTGAAAACTCTTCCTCTTGGCATGAAGGACATCTTGGAAGTTCTCTTGCGTCACAGTCCAAAACTGGGTCTACAATCACCCTGTCACCTATCTCAAATTCTGTTACATTCTCCCCCTTTTCAACTATCACTCCAAGGTTTTCATGGCCAATTACAAATGGGAATGAAGCAAATGGCGAGGTTGAAGGCGAGTCATGCAAAAAAATTAGGTTCAGGTCAGAACCACAAATCCCTGCGTACATTGTTTTTATCTTGACATAGTTTTCAGATGGAAGTTTTGGCTCGGGAATATCTTTGAGCTGGATACACGATAGCCTATTGTAGAAAAATTTCTTTGAAATTTTCCCTAAAACTAAGGTTCTTATATATTTTCCTACACTCGCGTCAAAGACAACTGCTTTCATTTCGTAATTCAACTCCTTCCTATAAATAATCAGTGATAAATTTTTAGAGGCTGCAACAATTAAAATTGCAGCCTCTTTGCAACTTAAAAGCATGCCTTGATTTATATTATACCGTATTTCTTCCCTAAGTGTTGAAGAACATCTAATGTCCTGTCAAGATGCTCTTTTGTATGCCCTGCTGTAAGTGAAATTCTTATGCGTGACAACCTTCTTGGAACAGCCGGGTAGAATACAGGGTTCACATAGATACCTGCCTCGTGAAGTTCTCTACACATCTCTTTCACTTTATAATCATCACCTATTATAATCGGGAATATTGCTGTCTGCTGATTGCCAATATTAAACCCAAGCTTTAATAAGTTTTCTCTGAAGTATCTTATATTATCCCAAAGCCTCTGTCTTAGCTCTGGTTCTTCTTCAATGACATTCAAAGCCTCAATCAGTGAAGCAGTTGCTTGTGGAGTTGGTGCTGTTGAGAACATATACGCTCTTGAGTAAAAGTGTAGATAATTCACAAGTTCCTTGTTTGTTGCAATAAATCCACCAACTGCACCCAAAGCTTTTGAAAGTGTACCTGCAACTATGTCAACCTTTCCTTCAACATTGCAGTGTTCAGGTGTACCACGCCCATTCTTGCCAATCACACCTGTTGCATGTGCTTCATCTACCATTACAAATGCACCATAAGCGTGAGCAATCTCAACAATCTGGTCAAGTGGTGCAATGTCACCATCCATTGAGTAAACACCATCAACTATTACAAGTTTTGTATTGTATTTGTCTTTTACTTTTTTAAGTACCTTCTCTAACGAGTCCATGTTGTTGTGCCTAAAAAACTCTACATTTGTATTTCTGCATCCGTCAATTATACTTGCATGAACGTACATGTCTAAGATAGCAACATCTTTTTCATGTAAAATTGCAGATATTGTTCCTAAGTTAGAACCATATCCGCTTGTGTATATGAGTGCATCTTCGCATCCTTTGAATTTTGCAATCTTCTTCTCAAGTTCAACATGTATATCAAGTGTTCCACCCAGAAGTGGCACAGACCCAGCACCCGTTCCATATTTCTTAAGCGCCTCAATCCCTGCCTTTATAGTCCTTGGATGTTTGGTAAGATTTAGATAGTCATTTGACGCAAGGTTTATCATCTCTCTAATTTCGCCTGTATAGTGGTCAATTATCTTCATAGTTGGGCCAGAACCTGTGATAGAAACTCGTCTGTACTGATAATGTCTTCTTCTGACATAGTCTTCTTTGTATTCCCAAAACTCCTTTGCAAGTTCCATTATGTTTTTGTCTTCACTCTTCATAAAATCAGCAAGTGAAAATTTGGTTGTGTCAATCATATCAATCTCAACCTCCTTGCTCACAATTTTGTGCACATACTTAGTTTAAAAAAATTAATATTCAAACCCACACCACATTTCCATCTTCATCAATGTCAAGATGAAGTGCAGCATAGTCTTTTGAAAGCCCTGGCATTGTCATAATGTCACCACAGATTGCTACAATAAACTGCGCACCATTGTTAATCCTTATCTCATTAACATTCAAAACAAAGTCCTTTGGCCTGCCTAAAAGTTTTGGGTCATCTGACAAGGAATACTGGGTCTTTGCCATGCAAATGGGAAAATGCTCAATATTGAGCTTTTTGATTAGTTCTAAACCCAAAAGTGCTGATTTTGAAAACTGCACATCTGCAGCACCATAAATTGTCTTTGCAACCTTTCTTATCTTTTCTTCAACAGGGTCTGAATCCTCATAAACAAAGTTTATTTTCCTTTTTCTACTTGCTACCTCAATAACTTTTTGTGCCAAATCCAAAGCACCTTCTGAACCAAGCTCATAGGCTTCTGAGACAGCAAATTCAACTTCGCGCTCTTTGCAAAAAGATTCTATCTCTGAAATTTCAGCAGCAGTATCATGTGGAAATCTATTTAAAGTTACAATAGTCTCAAGCCCCAATAGCTTTAAATTCTCTATGTGCTTTTCTAAGTTTTTAAAGCCTTTTTTTAGCGTATCTATATTTTCACTTGTCAAATTCTCTATTGCCCCCATGCTGCCATGGTATTTTAGCGCTTTTGTAGTCACAACCATAACTGCAGCTGATGGGTATATACCACTTTTTCTTGATACTATATTGACAAACTTTTCAGCACCCAGGTCTGCTCCAAACCCAGCTTCAACAACAACATAATCTGAAAGCTTTTGTGCCATCTTAATTGCAATTATGCTGTTTGTGCCGTGTGCAATGTTTGCAAACGGCCCTCCATGGATTATTGCAGCAGTAGCTTCTGATGTCTGAACAAGATTTGGTTTTATAGCGTCTTTTAACAAGAGCGCCATTGCCCCATGAACCTTCAAGTCCTTGGCGTATATAGGCTTTTTGTCATAAGAAAAACCTACTAAGATGTTCCCAAGCCTCTCTTTTAAGTCATCTAACCCATTTGACAGGCAAAGTATTGCCATCACTTCTGAAGCAACAGAAATGATAAATCCGTCTTCACGCACAGCACCTCTTTGCCCATCTCCAAGCCCAATGACAATATTTCTTAAAGCCCTATCATTCATATCCATTGCTCTTTTTACCATTACAGCTTTTGGATTGATATTTAGTTCATTTCCATGGTAGATGTGATTGTCAACCGCGGCGCAAAGTAGATTATTTGCGCTTGTCACCGCGTGAATGTCGCCTGTAAAGTGAAGGTTTATATCAGTGCTCGGCAAAACCTGAGCAACTCCACCCCCTGTTGCCCCACCTTTAATTCCCAAATATGGTCCTAAGGAAGGCTCTCTCAGTGTTACAATTGATTTAAATCCAAGCCTGTTTATAGCCATCGAAAGGCCAATTGCTGTTGTTGTCTTGCCCTCACCGTATGGCGTTGGGTTTATTGATGTGACCAAAATTACTTTACCTTCTCTTTGCTGGGGTTTTCGCTTTAGAACATTTAAACTTATCTTTGCTTTGTACTTTCCATAAAGCTCAATGTCATCTTCGCTCAGACCTACACTTTCTGCTATCTCGGTAATATTTTTTAACTTCATCTCTTGTAGTTTTGATGTGCTTTTCAAACAAGATCACCTTGCCTTTTGATATGTCTTTTGCAAAAACTTCTCTTTGTTAACAATAAACCTCTCGTGAATTCCCTTGCCTATCTTCTCAAACTTGTCATAAGCCTCAACTTTAAAAATGAGTTTTCTGTCTTGGATATCAATTAGTTAGCAACAGCCTTCCCTTCCATTCCTTTTGGAGTTGGTGCTATGTGAAAAATTTCAACTCTGCTTCCAACTGTTGTATACCCATCTTCTAAACGCTCCTGATCACACGAAAGTTCTGCCTTCTCCATCAGTGTTATCATTGAAGGTGTTGCAAACACATCTAAAAACCCACTTTGAAAATGCGAAGCAAGCATGTCATCTGTGACTGTGGCTGCTATTTCTTTCCTTAGTCCAACTACAAGCCCTAGTTTTTTCTACTTTCTTGCCTCCTTAAAGTTGGGTAATAAAGTCTCTCATGTATTAGTACTTTATTATGGTGCACAATTTTGTTCACAATATTCACTTTAATAAATATATTACTTCTATTTTGTGGAATTGTCAATTGCAAAATGAAAATCTTTGTCTTGAAAATGAGCAAAAGATAGATTATAATCGATAGTGCAAAAATAAAAAGAGGCGGAGAGATGGCCGAGTGGTCGAAGGCACGCGACTCGAAATCGCGCGTACCGCCAAAAGCGGTACCGTGGGTTCGAATCCCACTCTCTCCGCCATTTTTATTTTGTATAATATAGGTTGTTGAATAAAAATTATTACCAATAATACATAAAATGAGCAAAAGTTATTGATTCCATTCATATGCGAAAGAAAACTTCTTACCTTCTACTTTTCTGAGAAGTTGCTCAAACAAAAAAGTAATTAGTATCCAATCAATATACCTTTTATAATTCTTAAACCTCCTGAGCCTTACATTCTCAAGATTATATTCACCTTTTAATTTACTAAATAGTCTTTCAATCTTTGTTCTATGCTTGTATAGCTTTTTGCCCTCTTCAGTTTCTAAAAATCTTATGTTATTTCTTCTAAAAACATTCTTAACATTGTTTTTATCTTTCATGTTTCTTTTGTTTATCCCAGCAACAAATTTAACCTTAAGCTCATTTGCTATATTAAACCATCTGCTACAATCGTATCCCGCATCTGCTAATACAATCTCACAGCCAAAGCCCCATGCCCTATATAAAAGCTCTTCTTGTCTTGAGTCATGTTCATTTGCCCCTGTTAAAATCCAGAAAAGTGGTATTACTTCTTCTTTACCTGTACACAAAAGATGTAATTTGTATCCCCTGTAAAATCCTATTGTAATATGTATACCTATTTTTGCTTCTGAATCATTTTTGGCACTTCTCAAAGGTGTAGAATCTACTATCGCTATACTCATATCAGGTTCTATCTTAGCTATTAATATGTCTTTTATATCTTGCATGTATTCTTTTTCTATTTTTCTTGACAACTTCGCAAAATATGAATAGTCCGGACTTTCTTCTATACCTACTACTTGCTTAAACTCTGTGTCTTGATTTATTCGATATTCTAATTCTCTGAAACTCTTTATCCCCTTCTTAACTTTGTAAACCAGACAAGCTATTATTTGAAACAAATTAAATTTCCTTGGGCGTCCTCTTCTATTGTGCTTTATTCTCCTTGTCAGAGCTTCAGTAACCTTTTTCACTACAAAAAGTAGCTTTAAAAATTTCTTATTTTGTGCTTTAATATTCATGAGTATATCTTTTCCCCCTTGTGTTTTGTTGTGGTTTTCTCTTAAATTAAATTATAACACAAGGGGTTTTTTTCATTTGTTACTATGTTTACTTTATATGGTTATTTCTTTTATTCAACAACCTCTGTATAATAGTTTAAAAATCAAAAGTTGATTTACTTTTACACACCTAAGAAAGGCTCGACAAGCAGTATTAATGTGAGAATTATTATAAATACAACTGTTATCCACGCAATTATATTAAATGTTCTCGAATTTACATACTCCCCCATAATCTCTTTGTCATTTGTCAGCTTTAACATATAAATTAAGATTATTGGTAGCAATATACCATTAATTTCTTGAGCGATTATCATAAGTTTTATTAAAGGAATATTTGGAAGTAAAATAACACCTGCTCCTATGACAATGAACAAAAGTATTAAACCATAAAAAACAGGCGCTTCTCTCATCTTCTTGTTCAGTCCATTTTCAAACCCAAAAGCTTCAGTTACAGCATATGCAGTAGATAAAGGTAAAATATGCGCTCCCAATAGTGATGCCCCAAAAAGTCCAACTGCAAAAAGTGCTGATGCATATTTTCCTGCAAAGGGCTGAAGAGCTTTTGCTGCATCTTCCGCTGTTTCAATCACAATCCCATGTTTGTGCAAGGTTGCTGCTGTTGCAACAACAATGAAAAATGCAATAAAATCTGTCCAGAACGCTCCCAAAAACACATCCCATCTTTGGTATTTGAGGTTTTTTACATCAACACCTTTGTCAACCACAGATGACTGCAGATAAAATTGCATCCAAGGAGTAATTGTTGTTCCTATCATCGCAATAAAAATTAAAATGAAACTCGAATTGAAACTGAAAGAAGGAACAAATGTATTTTTAAATACCTCTTTCCACTCCGGCTTTGCTAAAAAACCTGAAATTATATAGCTTATATATATTACCATGAGAGCAAGAAAAAATTTCTCTGTTTTTTTATATGAACCTTTGTTTATAATATACCATACAAAAATAGCTGTTAAAGGAACTGAGATATATTTTGAGACTCCAAATATCTCAAGACTTGCTGCAATACCTGCAAACTCACCAATTGTCGTTGTAAGATTAGCAATAAGCAGGGTAATCATCGCAAAAAATGTCATCTTGACACCAAAGTGCTCCCTGATAAGGTCAGAAAGACCTTTCCCTGTTACAACGCCCATTCGTGCAGCCATTTCTTGGATAACTGCTAAACTGATTGTTATTAAAAATAGCCCCCAAAGCATCTTGTAGCCAAACATTGCACCAACCATTGCGTATGTCGCAATTCCTGATGCGTCATTATCAGCAGTTGCAGTCACAAGCCCTGGTCCAATAATACTTAATATGAAAAGTATATTCTTAAGACGCTGCCCTTTTGCTATCTGTGGCATCTTCTATCACCTCATTTACCGTCAATACTTCGGCTATACTAATTTTTTTCGTACTTTGAGTAGTTCATAAACTATGTCATTTATTATCACAACGCCAATGAGTCTTTTGTCATCATCAACCACAGGGACAGCCAATAAGCTGTATTTTGAAATAATCGATACAAGAGAGTTTACATTGTCCATATCTTTTACATACACAACATTTCTGCTCATAATCTCATAAAGTGGAGTTTGTGGCTCAGAAATTACCAAGTCGCGCAAAGACACAACACCGCAAAGCCTCTCTTCATTGTCAACAACGTATAAATAGTAAATTTCATCTGGCTCTGGTTTTAATCGTCTTAGTTCTTCTATTGTTTGCTCAACTGTAAAGTGGGTCTTGAACGCGATAAAATCTGTTGTCATAATACTTCCAACAGTGTTCTCGGGATACTCCATCAGCTCTTTTACTTCCTCTGATGCCTCTTTTTCCATCTCGTTCAAAAGCTCTTCTGCTCTTTCCTCTTTTATCTCATCCAATATGTCTGCAACCTCGTCTGCTGGCATCTTTTCAAGCAAATCTGCAGCCTTTTCAACAGGAAGACTCTCGAGGACATTCCGCTGTGCCTCAACATCAAGCTCTTCCAAAACATCTGCTGCCTTTTCCTCGTCCAAAGTTGAAAATACATATGCTTGAGTCTTTTTGTCAAGCTCTTCAATGATATCTGCTAAATCCGACGGATGTAAAGTTGAGAGCTTTGAGTATGTGGTTGAAAGTTTTAAATCCGAGCGCGGTGATGCAAGAGGCTCAACGTCATCCCATAAGATGAGTCGAGATGGGATGCTCTTGCCAAGAGGTTTTAATACCTTTTTGAGAGGCTTTGCAAGACCAAGCCTCCTCAACAACCCTTCTAATCCAATATCAACTGCAATTACATAAACGCCTGTTGATAAAATTGCAAGTCTTATATCATTTACCCTTACAACCTTTCTGCCGTTCATATCAACTATCTGCTTGTCAAGGATATGCTTTACAAGCATTATCGTATCTTCTTTTTGCACATCAATTGGCTTTAAGTTCCTGGTCTCAATTACATATTGCCCTTTTTCCTTGTAAATTATAAAGAACGAAAAGTCTACTATTTGGACATTCTTTCCGCTTTTGACTTTTGCAGCAATTACTTTGGGCCTGATGTTCTTTGCGTCAACAATTAGGTCCACGAGTCTTCCCAGAACTTTTTTGTCTTCTGAGTATACCTTGTTGCCAATAACTCTGCTGAGGTAAAAACTTGTGACATTAGCCATCTTAGCACCCCTCCTTTTAAATTAGTTTTTCCTTTTGTGGAGGGGTGCTAAATAGTTTGACAAAATCTATTTGTAAAAAGGGACAAAAAAACCTCGTGCTTTCTTTCGGCTATTAACTCAAAAAGTTAGCACCCCTCCACGCATTCGAAAAAGAGCTTTTTACTTTTTCTTTCCCCCAATCCTGTCTACTCACAGGACCAGAATCCATCTGTCCTCTCATCTCCTTTAATCATAAAGTTTTAGAGGTTAGTTTAAATTTTGCATACAAACAAAAAGTGCTTTCACCCAAAGCTTAAAACGAGGTGAAAGCACACTTTACCCTTTTTAGCTACCTCGTACAAGCTTTGGCACTACACGGCATAAAAAGCTGCATTAGGTTATGCCTTGGATTCGGCAAAACCTGTTTACCAGCTCAGATTGTCTCCAATCTTTCGCGGCAGCAGCCTATATCCCTGTAGGAGCCTCGCCTACCGAGATATTTTTGCAATATTCACTTTTTTCAACTTCTATTTTAGCACAAAAAACTCGTTTTTCAACCCTTTTTAGCTTAAATTTTTATATTTTTGTGCACTTTTTTTAAACTATCTTCAGTTATCTTTTATTTTCTCTAATATAAAATCAAACATTTTGTCTTTTTTAATCACAGCATGGTGCAAAACCGCTTTTGACAAAAGCCTCTTTATTCCCTCTGGGATTTCGACCTTTGTCTTTTGGTACAGAACTTCAACTGCTTCAAACGGATCAATATTATTATATTCATCATCAAACAAGGCGTTGAGAACATCCTTAGCAAATTTGTATGGGTTCGCAGTCTGTAAAATTACTGTCTTTGTCATATCAGAAGTTTTATCGTGGTATTTTCTATAAACATCAAATCCAACTGCTGAATGCGTGTCAATAAGATAAGAAAACTCTTTGTAAACTCGTTTTATTGCCTTTTTAGTTTCAATATCTGTTGAAAAATCTCCCCAGAAATCTGATTGTATTGACTTTAAAACATCGTCTTCAACCTTAAAATACCCATTTTCTTTCAAATTTAACATGTATCCTTTTACCATTTCAAAGTTACCTGTGACCAAGTACAAAAGCCTTTCTAAATTGCTGGCAACCAATATATCCATAGATGGTGAGATTGTTTTGTAAAACTCTCTTCGTCTGTCATAAATACCTGTTTTAATAAAATCGGAAACAACAGAGTTTATGTTTGATGCAACAATAAGTCTATTTATTGGAATTCCCATGCGCTTTGCAAAATACCCAGCTAAAATATTTCCAAAATTTCCTGTTGGCACAACAAAGTTTATCTTTTCGCCTTCTTTTATAAATCCTTTTTTCGAAAGATCTAAGTAGCTCCAGATATAGTAGACAATCTGAGGCAAAAGTCGCCCAAAGTTTATAGAGTTTGCTGATGTGAAGAAATAGCCCATTTTATTGATTGTCTCTACATATCTTGGATTTGTAAAGATCTCTTTTACACCACTTTGAGCATCGTCAAAGTTACCTATTATCCCTGCCACATAAGTGTTCTTGCCTTCCTGAGTTGTCATCTGTCTTTTTTGTACGTCAGACACACCTTCAGAAGGATAAAAGACTACAATCTTCGTCTTCTCGACATCTCTAAAACCCTCAAGGGCAGCCTTTCCTGTATCGCCTGATGTCGCAACTAATATGAGTGCTTTTTTATAGCTATCTGGCATTGACCTTATCAAAAGGTGTGGTAGCACTTGTAGCGCAACATCTTTAAAGGCATAAGTTGGCCCATGCCAAAGTTCAAGCGCAAACAAGCTACTATCAAGCTTCTTTAGCTCAACCACATCTTTTGTGTTAAACTTGTCAGATGCATACGCTTTTTCTACGCACTCGTCAATCTCTTCTTCAGAAAAGTCAGTAAGATAAAGTGAAAATATATACTTTGCAACCTTTTGGTAAGAATTTAGCTCTTTTAAATACTCAAAATCAAGCTTTGGTATTTCAACTGGGGTAAAAAGTCCACCGTTATTCGCTATTCCAAGGTAGATTGCTTCTTTTGAGAGCACCTTCTGCTCTCCTCGCGTACTTACATACTCCATTTTTTTGCCACCTCAATAGAATTTATTTTTGACTTGCTTCCTGCTTTTCTATCAGTTTCTCATTTAACTTATACGATAGTACCATCAGACTGTCTATCAAATGGACATTTTCCACAACAACATCATCTTTTACCTCAATCTCTTTTGCAGTAAAATTCCAGATTCCTTTGATGCCGCCTTCAACCATCAGATTTGCAACTTCTTGAGCAACCTCTGATGGCACACATAAAACTCCAATGTCAACATCGTTTTTCTTTATAAAATCTTTGAGTTCATCAACATGCTGTATCTTTATATTCCTGATACTTTTTCCAACCTTTTGAGGGTCGATATCAAATAGTCCCACAAGCTTGAATCCCTTTTTATAAAAATTGGCGTAATTTGCTAAAGCTTGTCCCAAATTGCCCACACCAACAATTATCATCTTGAAGTTCTTATCAAGCCCTAATATTTTAACAAGGTTCTCATAGAGAACTTGAGTACTGTAACCATACCCTCGCTGACCAAACCCGCCAAAGTTGTTAAAATCTTGCCTTACCTGAGAAGCTGTGTACCCCATCCTCTGGCTTAGCTCTGATGAGGAAATCCTCATAATGTCATGGTTCAACAAATCTTCTACATACCGCAAATACCTTGGCAGTCTTCTTACAACCGCAAGAGAGACGTTCTTTTTTTTAAACAATTTTTATCCTCCTCATCCTCTTTGATATTTTTTTGACATACCTTCTTAAATTAAAAGCCTGTTTTGATTTTAAAACAGGCTTTATCTTCTTTTGCCGTCAAATCGTTTGTTGTACTCGCTTAGTTTCTGGTTGCTGTCTTTTAGAAATTTTGAAAGTTTCGCTTCAAACTCAGTATCTTTATTTTTCCTTTCTAAAGGCCTTTTAGATTTTCCTATCTCATTTGCCTTTTTAATCGAAAGACTTATCTTCCCATTTTCTTTGATGTCAAGCACCTTTACCTTGACAGTTTGCTGTTCCTTTAGATATTTTCTGATGTCATCAACATATTCATTTGCAATCTCTGAGATGTGAACAAGCCCAACTGCACCAGTTGGAAGCTCCACAAATGCACCAAATTTTGTTATACTCTTTACCTTTCCCTCCACTACACCGCCTTTTTTAACCGACACAAAAAAGCCTCCTTTATTGCCTTCTCTTTTTATTCTTGTCAATAAACACAATTTCATCCTTTCCTACAAGCCCAAGTTTTTCTCGTGCAACCTGCTGGATGTATTCTTTTGTCTGGACATACTGGGCAAGTCTTCTTAAATATTCATTTTCTTTTTTCAGCTTTTCAATTTGCTTGATTGTCTCATATTGTTGAGCTTTTACCTGTTGCAAAATCATATGTTGTTTTACAACTGTTGTCACAGAATATATTAAAAAAAGTATTACAAATGCAAGTACAAAAAGCCTTTTTACTACTTTAAAAATCTTTTTCACAGCTTGTCTTCCTTTTGAGTATTCCAAAAAGTGTAGTTATATTTTATCACAAATTAATTGTTGTTAAAAGATAAAACTTTGTTCACGCTTTTTAGAATACTTTTGTAGAAAAAAGATATTGAATTTTTGTAGAGCCAAAAACCACACACGATAGCCAAAAATGTATACCACCTAATAGTATAGTAGTTTATAAAATACAAACCTGAAATTACTGCAATAGTGGATAAAGTAGAAGACATAAAAAATAGTAAATCTCTTTTGCGCCTTTTCAAGATTTTTTTGAAAAAGAAGGTATCGTATATTAATCCAACTACCGCCCCAATAATCAAACAAGAAAGAAAGTCTGAAAGCTGATCAAAAACGCCCTGCATCATTTTAATAACCTCTTTATTTAAAAAGTCTTCCAATCAGTCCTTTTTTGGGCGGCTCACCATATTCAAGTGAATAAACTTGACCTTCTATAAATACCTCTCCTGTCTCTGTATTGATTTTGTTTATCTTCAAATCAAACCCTTTGATGATGAGAAGTTCTTCGTCAACCACCAACATGACGTTATTATCGTCAAAGCTTTCAACATCGTCAACGCCGTTTATTGTAATCTTTTCTCTATTTTCTATAAGAACATTGTGAAACTTTGACTTTACATTTTTTCTATCATCAGCTACCATTTTGAATTCCCTTTAAACACATACAAGTTACATAATAAACTATATTCTCTTTACTATCAAAATATGACCCAAATCTACTCAATTATCTCATACATATTGCTTGCAACATTTTTTTGAACCTTTTCATCCACGCTTGTAACTCTGCATTTAAAAATCTTATCACCAAAGCGCACCTCAATAACATCGCCAACCTTTACCTCTGTCGAAGGTTTTGCCACCTTGCCATTTACAAAAACTCTTTCACTATTGCATGCTTCTTGAGCAAGCGTTCTTCTTTTGATAATTCTCGACACTTTTAGATATTTGTCTATCCGCATCTTACAAACCCTCACCCTTTTTTGTACACAAAAATTTAGGGCTGCAGCTCTTATTTTCTCATTTTTGCTGCAGCCTTAACACTAAAAATTCACAGCCCCTCTTTAAAAATCTTACTTTGCAACAGCGTCTTTTAACATCTTGCCTGCTTTGAATACAGGAACCTTAGTTGCTGGAATCTTAATCTCTTCCTGTGTCTGTGGGTTTCTTCCTACTCTTTCTGCTCTTTCTCTTACTTCAAATGAACCAAATCCGACAAGTTGAACCTTTTCCCCCTTAGAGAGTGCCTCTGTAACAGCATCTACAAACGCATTGAGTGCCTTTTCCGCGTCCTTTTTGGTAAGCCCACTCTTCTCTGCCATTGCCGATATTAAATCTGTTTTGTTCATTACTTCTTACCTCCTCGCGTATTTTGTGATATTCTAAATATTTCTATTCTATATTTATATCAAAAATCCTTCTTTTTTCAAGCCTTTTTTAAATTTTTTTTGCCTCTTCCCAAAATTTGTCCATATCTTTTAACGTCATCTCATTCAATTTCTTACCTTGTTTTTCTGCTTGTTCCTCTATATATGAAAATCTGGTTATAAACTTTTGGATTGTTTTGGAAAGTGCTCCCTCTGGGTCAATGTTAAAAAACCTTGCAACATTTACAACTGCAAAAAGAATATCCCCCAGCTCCTCTTCCAACTTATCCTGAGCGCTATTTTTCGACAAACTCTCCTCAAATTCGCCAAGCTCTTCATATACCTTTTTTAAAGCATCTTTGTAATCCTCCCAGTCAAAACCAACTTTTGCTGCCTTCTCTTGAACTTTATAGCTTCGCATAAGAGCAGGAAGATGTTTTGGAATACTTTGCATTGCCTCTGTCACTGTCTTGATTTCTTTTTCTTTACTTTTTATTCTGTCCCAATTTTGCAAAACCTCATCGGCAGTTTTAAAATTATCTTCTCCAAACACATGAGTGTGTCTTTTTTTCATCTTTTGGCATATATCATAGATTACCTCATAAATATCAAAAGCGCCTTTTTCCTGAGCTATCTTTGCGTGAAACACAACCTGCAAAAGCAAATCTCCCAGCTCTTCTTTAAGTTTACTGTAGTCATTTTCATCTATCGCCTCAATAACCTCATATGTCTCTTCAATCAGGTATTTTTTCAAACTTTTATGTGTTTGCTGCCTATCCCATGGACATTTCTCGCGCAAGATATCCATTATTTTGACCAGTTCTTCAAAGTTTGCTCTCATTTTAATTTCTCTCCTCTACATTTAAAAGGTGCTTTGATATTTATAGATTATATTATACCACTATTTTTTGAGACAAGCTGCTCTTTTTTTGCAGAATATTTCTTCTTTGTCGCTTCACCACCACGAATATGTCTTTCTTGCTTGTTCTTCTCAAGAATTGCTCTTACCTGCTTATAAAGCCATTTGTTTATTTTATTAAGGCGGTAGGTAAGGTCATTGTGGACTGTTGACTTTGACACACCTAAGACCTTAGCAACCTTTCTAACAGTTGAATTGTACCTAATCAAAAGTTCAGCTGCCAAAACTGCTCTTTTTTCTATATCTTCTTTCAAAACCTTGTCCTCCAAAATAGCTTTCTACTTAGGATTATATGCACCAACTCTTTTTTATTTGACCCAAAGTTTCTATTCTGTTGGCATTCTGTCAAACTTTATGGGCGGATTTTCAAAGATATCTGTAAATAGCAATGGCCAAAAAGGCAGTATGAGGCACTGATAAGTATTTATGAACCAAAATTAAGAAAATAAAAAAAACGGGTGGGTCTCCAATTCCCACCCGTTTTCGTGTGTGATTAGTACTTTGTGAGGTATGAGTCAATCTCCCATTGATGTACCTTTGTTCTGTAGTCATCCCATTCAAGCTTCTTTGCTTCTAAGTACTTCTCAAATATATGGTCGCCAAGAGTCTCTCTCATGAGCTGGCTATTCTCAAACTCTTTAATTGCCTCCTCAAGGCTTCCTGGCAGGCTGCCAATGCCACGCTTTGCCCTTTCTTCATCGCTCATAATAAAGATGTTCTCTTCAATTGGCTCTGGTGGCTCAATCTTATTCTTTATTCCATCAAGCCCTGCTGCTAAAACTGCTGCAAATGCAAGGTATGGATTTGCTGATGGGTCTGGACATCTCAGCTCAACTCTTGTTGCTTGACCTCTCTTTGCAGGAACTCTTATAAGTGGGCTTCTGTTTCTTGGTGACCATGCAATGTAAACAGGAGCTTCATAACCTGGCACAAGTCTCTTGTATGAATTTACAAGCGGATTTGTAACAAGTGCAAACTCTCTTGCGTGTTTCATAAGACCACCAATGAAATAGTATGCTTCTTTTGAAAGTTGAAGCTTGTCATTTGGGTCCAAGAACGCATTCTTACCATCAGAAACCCTTGCAAGAGACATATTTGTGTGCATACCAGAACCGTTAATACCAAATATTGGCTTTGGCATGAATGTTGCATGAAGCCCATGTCTTTGTGCAATTGTCTTTACAACAAGTTTAAATGTAACAACGTTGTCAGCTGTGTAGAGTGCGTCATCATATTTGAAGTCAATCTCGTGCTGGCCAGGTGCAACTTCATGGTGAGATGCCTCTATCTCAAATCCCATTTCCTCTAATGTCAAAACCATATCTCTTCTTGCATCCTCGCCTAAATCAACCGGGGCCAAATCGAAGTATCCGCCTTTGTCATGTGTCTGCAAGGTTGGATTGCCATTTTCGTCTGTCAAGAACAAGAAGAACTCAATCTCTGGACCAACATAGAATTTAAAGCCCATTTCCTCTGCTTTTTTGAGCATCTTCTTCAAAACACCACGTGGACAGCCAGGGAATGGTGTACCATCTGGTAGATATACATCACAAATAAGTCTTGCGACCTTGTTTGGTGTTGGTCTCCATGGAAAGATTGTAAATGTATTTAGGTCTGGTCTTAAATACATGTCTGATTCTTGAATTCTTACAAACCCTTCAATTGATGAGCCGTCAAACATAACCTCATTGTTCAGTACAGCTTCCAGTTGCTCAACTGGAACAGCAACGTTCTTTAAAATACCGAAAATGTCTACAAACTGGAGTCTGATAAATTTAACATCCTGCTCTTTGCAGATGCGAATAATGTCTTCCTTGGTGTAGTTCTTCATCCGACCTTCCCCTCCATTTATTAGATTTTTTTGATTCTATAAACAAAAAAGGACAAAGGCATCCCTCTTCTACTGAGAACGCCTTTGTCCTCACATTTATTATTATATTACATTCAGTATAAAATTGCAATATCTATTTTTAAATTTCATACTCACTCTATCCACCTCAAAATACCTTTAAACCTCATACATTACGCAGGTTGTGGCTGTGCATCTTCGAATACAAGCTTTCTGAACTCTTCGCCTGTCAGCTTTTCCTTCTCTAAAAGTGCATTCGCCACCTTGTGTAGTTTGTCAATGTTTTGTTTTAGTATCTCCTCAGCTTTTTTATAAGCCTCTTCAATTATACTCTTGATTTCTCTATCTATCTCAGCTGCAACCTCTTCAGAGTAATTTCTTGCAAGTGCAAGGTCTCTGCCTAAAAATACTTCTTCCTGCTCTGTCCCAAATGTCATAGGACCAAGTTTATCAGACATGCCATACTTTGTAACCATATCCCTTGCAATCTTGGTTGCACGCTTTATGTCTGACGATGCTCCAGTTGATACATCCTCCAAAACAAGTTTCTCTGCTACTCTTCCACCAAGAAGAGTAATAATCTCTCTCATCATATCAGACTTTGATGCATAGAACTTATCCTCTTTGGGCAGATACATTGTATACCCGCCAGCATATCCTCGTGGTATAATTGAAACTTCATGAACAGGCTCTGCGTCAGGAATCATGGTTCTTACAATAGCATGACCTGCTTCATGGTATGCAGTGAGTTTCTTTTCTTTTTCTGTGTACACTCTGCTTCTCTTTTCAGGGCCCATCAAAACCTTTGCAACAGCCTCTTGAACTTCTTCCATATTGATTTGTTTTTTGCCTTTTCGCGCAGCCAAAAGCGCAGCTTCATTTAAAAGGTTCTCAAGGTCTGCACCTGTAAAGCCTGCTGTTATCTTTGCTATTTGAGAAAGGTCAACATCAGACCCGAGTGGTTTGTTTCTCGCGTGGACCTTTAAAATCTCTTCTCTTGCCTTTGCATCTGGAATGTTTACAACAATCTGCCTGTCAAATCTACCAGGTCGCAAAAGCGCAGGGTCTAATATGTCCGGTCTATTTGTTGCCGCCATGACAATTATTCCCTCATTTGTTCCAAAACCATCCATCTCAACAAGAAGCTGGTTTAAGGTTTGCTCTCTTTCGTCATGGCCTCCGCCAAGCCCTGCTCCTCTGTGACGACCAACTGCGTCTATCTCATCTATAAATACAACACAAGGTGCATTTCTCTTTGCCTGGTCAAATAAGTCTCTTACCCTTGCAGCACCAACACCAACAAACATTTCAACAAAGTCAGAACCAGATATACTGAAAAACGGAACACCTGCCTCACCCGCAACAGCCTTTGCTAAAAGTGTTTTACCTGTGCCAGGCGGTCCAACAAGCAAAATACCTTTTGGAATCCTTGCACCAAGCTCTATATACTTTCTCGGATTTTTGAGAAAATCTATAACCTCTTTTAACTCTTCCTTTTCTTCATCAGCTCCTGCAACATCAGCAAATGTGACTTTCTTTTTTAAGTCCTGAATGGTCTTTGCTCTTGACTTTGTAAAAGACATTATTTTACTGCCGCCGCCTTGTGTCTGCTGGAGCATGAAGATCCATACAAAAATCATAAGTCCCGCAAAAATCAACATTGGTAAAAACGTTGATAGCCACCATGGAACCTGAGGAGGTTCTTTTGTCACAATCTCTATCTGCTTTGATTCAATTGCTGGCTGTATCTGGTCTAAAAACTTGTCAGGTGACGGCACAAACACATTGTCAAACTTTGTTCCATCCTTATACTGGCCAGAGACATTGTTATAGCTAAGTATTATCCGTGAGACTTTTCCATCATTGATGTCGTTTATCAGCTCTGAGTAAATGACGTTTCTCTTTTCACTCATATTCCAAAGCTGGTTGTAACTAAGTCCACCACTTAAAATATCAACCAGCAATAAAATTACCAGAGCAATTAAAATGTAAATTGTTGCTGTTTTGAATAAGTTCCTCAATTGTAGATAGGCACTCCTTTCAATTTATAAAGTTAAACTTTAAGGTTTTCTCACTCTAAAACACCAATATAAGGTAGATTCCTATAAAGACCTGCATAATCCAGACCATACCCTATAACAAACTTGTCTGGTATCTCAAACCCTTTATAATGTATCTCCACATCAACCTTCCTTCTGCTTGGTTTGTCAAGCATTGTGCAAATCCTGAGGCTTCGGGGTCTTCTCCCTTTTAAGTATTCTGTGATGTATTTTAGAGTAAGGCCTGTGTCAACAATGTCCTCAACAAGTAGAACATCTTTCCCTTCAATACTTGTATCAAGGTCTTTTAGTATTCTGACAATCCCTGACGAAGAGGTTGAATTACCATAGCTGGAAACAGCCATGAATTCTATCTTAACAGGAATTGTTATTTGCCTCAGCAAATCTGCCATGAACACAACTCCGCCTTTTAATATGCACACCATCAAGAAATCATCACTGTCTTTATAGTCCTCAGATATTTTCTGACCAAGCTCTTTTACTTTTTGACGAATCTGCTCTTCTGTTATCAAAATCTCTTTTACTTTCATTGTTATGTCTTTCACTACCATCAAACTCCTTCCAGTTTTGTGAATTTTATCTTTAAAAATTGCCTTGTTTGTGGTTTTACTTTATATTTTTGATTTATTGTTACTGCATTTGAATATATATCAAATATGACAATTACTTCACTGTCTTTGGTAAGAAGTGGAATATTATCTCGCCAACGCTTCGGAATCTTTTTATCAATAAACCATTCTTTTAGTTTTTTCTTACCCACTTTTAGCTGTATAAAATCACCATCTCTTCTTGTTCTGAAAAATAGTTTCCCATCAACTATTTGTTCAGCATCAATATAAATGCTATCTTCTTTTTCCTTTTCATTTGTAACTTTAAATTTGAATTCAAAATTTCTATATCTTATATCATACTCCTCTTTTAATGGAATTTCAAAGCAAAAGGTTTTCTCCTCTGCCTTTTTGTAAAATACAATAGCTTCATTTTGCTTCTCAACAATCAAATCATCAAATACCTTCTTTTTACCAGAAGGAAGTGAAAAGAGCTTTAATACGTCTTCAACTATCTCAACTGAAATTGGCATGTCAAACTCTTTGAGAGTCCTTTTTACAAGTCTTCTCTGTAAAAAAGGTTGTAAGGTGATTACGTGTTTTATGTCAAGGACATAGTAAAAATCTTCTTTCCTGACACACTCATTAAAAGCGTCTTCAACAAGTTCATTTATCTGGATATTTTCATCTCTTATTATATTTATTGTCCTGAAAATAGTATCAATTACTCCGTCTCCAAATTTTTCTTTCACGACTGGTAAAATCTCGTTTCTTACGACATTTCGCTTATACTTTGAAGAAAAGTTTGTCTTATCTATGACATACTTTATGCCATTTTCTTTCGCATACTCTTCAATCTCTTCTCTTGACATATATATAAGTGGTCTTGCAACAATATCGCGCACAGGTGGGATTGATGCAAGACCATCAAGTCCACTTCCTCTGAATAGATTCAAAAAGAAGGTTTCAACAACATCATTTTTATTATGTCCTAATAAAATCTTGCTGAGTCCTAAACTATTTACAAGTTCATAAAAAAAATTGTACCTTGCAAGTCTTCCCGCTTCTTCTTCTGAAAGTTTTCGTTCTTCTTTGATTTTTCTAACATCAATTGACCTTGTTATACATTTAATATTATACCTCTTACAAGCATCAATTACAAATTGTTCATCCTCCTTTGCCTCTTGTCTTAGCATATGGTTAAGGTGCGCAACGGTAATATCAAGTTCATACTCATCCTTTAATCTGTAAATACAATCCAAAAGAACCATTGAATCGATTCCACCAGAACAGCCTATTAAAACCTTGTCGCCTTTTTTGAGCATGTTATGTTTTTCAATTGTCCATCTTACCTTTTCTAAAAAGTCCACTTTCAAAACACCTCAAATACAAACCTCTAAAAAGGATGTTTATATAGAAACACTCTTTAGGACATTTTCAAACTTCTTTATCTTTGCTTCTTTTTTCCACTTTTCAAGCAAGCTTTGGAAATATTGTTGTTTTTTCTGAGTTTCTATTGTTGATTTTATCTCGTCCTTTACATCGTTCAAAGCAAGCTGTTTTCTATCTGTCACCTTTATAATGTGAAACCCATAGCTTGTCTTGACAATTCCACTTATCTCCCCAATGCCAAGAGAAAATGCTACATCTTCGAATTCTTTTACCATTTCACCTTTTCTAAAATACCCAAGGTCTCCTCCTTTTTGTCTTGTGTTCTCATCCTCAGAGTACTTTTTAGCAAGTTTTTCAAAGTTCTGGCCACTTTTAATCATCTGCAAAACTTCTTCTGCTTTTTTCTTTTTTGTAGCTTCCTCCTTTGAGTCTGAAACTTTAAATAGAATATGACTTGCCTTTACCTGGATATAATCAGACTTATGTGAATTATAGTAGTTTTCTATCTCAGACATAGAGGCTGTTTGATTTTTTGTTAGCTCATCAAAAAGCTTTGAAACAATCTGGGATTTTATAATCTGGTCTTTGTACTCATCCTCTGTTGCACCAATAGTTTGAAGATATTGTTTAAACTGCAATCCGTTTTGTGAGTCATTTTTGTACTGGTTAATTTGGTCTTCTATTGCCTTTTTCTCCTGAGCAGTTAATGTTATATTTCTTTTTTTAGCCTGCTGAAATTCAATCTGTCTTACGATAAGACCATCGAGTACATTCTCCTTTATCTGCTCCTCATAAGTCTTGCTGCCAACCTTCTGCGCCAAAAAAGCTTTGTCAAGTCCATAGTAATCAATTTGAGATTTGTAGTTAATAGAAAACTCTTTTTTTGTAATCTTCTCGCCATTTACAATGGCAACAGCTCTGTTTTCATCAATGTACTTTACTATCTCTGGGGTTATGGCAATGAGGATTATCAGTAGCACAACTGCTACAGATGCAAAAATTGCAATCTTTGTTTTCTTGGTCATATATCTCTACTCCTTTGTCTAAAAGTATTTTTTGATAGTAACAATATTATAAAACAATGAAGGATTATTTTAAAGCACCTGTTCCTCAGCAAACTTTTTCAGCTAAATCTTCCAAAAGATTTACTAAAAAGTCCAAAGAATCTTTCGACAAAGAAAATATCAATGTGCCATCTTTACCTTCGCTGTACAAAATACCTTTTTCACAAAACAAGGTCTTGATCAAAGGAATATTTTCCTGGGCCACAAATTGCAACTTAACCTTTTCGCTATCGTTTTGTGAAATAGAGAGAATTCCTAATTTTTTGCAGAGAAACTTAATATAAGCAATTTTTATGAGGTTGTCAACCTCTTTTGGAATATCTCCAAATCGATCAATAAGCTCATCATAGATTTCTTGAACATCTTCTTTTGTATCAATAGAAGAAATCTTCTTGTACATGTTAATTCTTTCCTTGTCATCGTCGATGTATTCACTACTAATATAAGCATTTATCTTTATATCTATCTGCGGCTCAATCTCCGGCTGGATATCTTCTCCTTTGAGCCTTCTTATTTCTTCTGACAAAAGTCTTATATACATGTCATAACCAACAGCATTAATGTGCCCATGCTGGAGCTTCCCCACAATCGAGCCTGCACCTCTTATTTCAAGGTCTCTCATTGCAATCTTAAAACCTGAGCCAAGCTCTGTAAACTCCTTTATAGCAGAAAGTCTCTTTGCAGCCTCCTCAGAAAGTACTTTGTCTTTTCTGAATGTGAAATATGCATACGCAAGCTTGTTTGAACGCCCAACCCTTCCGCGAAGCTGGTAAAGCTGGGCAAGACCAAGTCTGTCTGCATCCTCCACAATGAGTGTATTGACGTTTGGCATATCAACACCTGATTCAATTATTGTTGTGCAGACAAGTACGTCATATTTGCCGTTTATAAAGTCAATAAGCACCTCTTCTAACTGTCTTTCATCCATCTGGCCATGCGCATATGCAATCTTGACGTCTTCCACTAAAAGTGTTTGAAGCCTATTTACCACTTCTTCTATACCTTTTACCCTGTTGTAAAGGTAAAATACTTGACCTCCTCTTGAAACCTCTTTTAAGATAGCTTCTTTTATCACCTTTTCATTGTACTCCATGACAAAAGTCTGCACAGGAAACCTATCCTCTGGAGGGTCTTCAATGACACTCAAATCTCTTATGCCCAACAGCGCCATATTGAGTGTTCTTGGAATTGGTGTTGCTGTAAGAGTCAAAACGTCCACATTTTCTTTCAACTTTTTTATCTTTTCCTTGTGTTCAACTCCAAATTTGTGCTCCTCGTCAATAATCAAAAGCCCTAAGTCTTTAAACTTTACATCATTTGATAAAAGTCTATGAGTTCCAATAATTATATCAATTGTACCGTCTTTTAACCCTCTTAATATCTTCTTTTGCTGGCTCTCACTTTTTAAACGCGAAAGTACTTCAATTGTTATTGGAAAATCCTTCATCCGTTGTACAAATGTCATATAGTGCTGCTGAGCCAAGATTGTAGTTGGAACAAGCACCGCTACCTGCTTTGAGTCCATCACAGCTTTAAATGCTGCGCGCATTGCAACCTCTGTCTTGCCATATCCAACATCACCACAAAGTATCCTGTCCATAGGCTTTTCGCTTTCCATGTCCTTTTTAATCTCCTCAATTGCCTGAAGCTGACCTTCTGTTTCGGTGTATGGAAACTTTTCCTCAAACTCTTTTTGCCAAATGGTGTCAGGTGAGAACTTAAACCCTTTTTTGAGCTGCCTCTTTGCATACAGCTCAACTATGTCTTTTGCCACAACCTCAAGGGATTTTCTAACCTTTTGTTTTTGTTTTTGCCAATCTAAAGTTCCAAGCTTTGAGAGTTTGGGTTCTGAATCATCAGTACCTATATACTTTTCAATTACATCTAAGTTTGTAGTTGGTACATATAAATAAGAACCATTGGCATATTCAAGCTTTAAATATTCCTTTGTCACACCCTCAACAGTTATCTTCTCAAATCCCAAAAATCTTCCTATACCATATGTCCTATGAACAACATAGCTTCCGTACTTTAAGTCTTCAATTGTATAAAATGCTTCCTTTTTTGACTTTGGTCTTTTTTTGACATCTCTTCCTTTCTTCTTTTCAACATTGAAAAAGCTAAGACAAACCCATTTTAAGTTTTGTATTTCAATCCCTTTTTCAATCGACCGTGGAAGAAGATAAACTCCCTGTCTATCTGTTAAAACTTCATCTGTCTTGTTAAACTCTATTCTACTCTTTTCAAGTTCTGATTTTAAATCCTCAAGTGAAGTCTCACTTCCAGCAAAGACATTTATCAAATAACCCTTTGACTGGTAATACTTTATATCCTCTATTAAAAGTTCTTTTTGACCATTGTATGAAGGAATCTCCCGGAGATTATTAAAAGAAAAGATATCTTTTACTTGAATCTCTTTTATGCTTTGTGCAAACGTTTGAAGGATAATTGAAGAGGAAAGTTTTTCCAATATGTCATAGACTTTGAAATAGCACTCTGCCATTTTTGGCAGAACATATCCTTTTTCTAAAAGGTCTTTGTAAAGATCTTCAGTCTGCTCTTCAAAAGTTTTCAAGCCGCCGTAAACCTGATTATACTCGTCAATTATAACAAGGCAATCATTGAAAATATCAAAAATGGAGCTAAACTTTTGGTAATAGTAGGGATATAGTCTGTCAATTTTTAAATCAAGCCCATCCACTACATCCTTGAAACTCTCTTCCAAGTTTTTTCTTGCATCGCCTTTGAGTTTGTTTTGAAGTTTTTTAAAATCTGCTACTATCTTTTTAATACCATCCGAAAAGTCAATACTTAAATCCCATTCACAAGCTTTATAAATCTTTACATTAGAGACCCTTTCAAACGACTTTTGAGTCTCAACATCAAAATACCTTATAGTGTCAATTGTATCACCAAAGAATTCTATTCTAACAGGGTATTTGCTGAAAATAGGGTATATATCTACTATTCCACCTTTTTGAGAAAATTGACC
The DNA here is from genome assembly GCF_003999255.1 of Caldicellulosiruptor changbaiensis. Lineage (GTDB taxonomy): Bacteria > Bacillota > Thermoanaerobacteria > Caldicellulosiruptorales > Caldicellulosiruptoraceae > Caldicellulosiruptor > Caldicellulosiruptor changbaiensis. The sequence continues at coordinate 660,933 of NZ_CP034791.1, read as the reverse complement.
TTTTTTCTCAACAACCTTAACTCTTTCATAACCATACCTTGTAAGTGTGGTTAAAAATTCCTCAAAGCCTAACTCCTTGTTCTCTTCAAGGATGAGAGACTCAAACTTAAAATCAGAATACTTTTCAAGCAAATTTTGAGGGCTTAAAATAAGCACATCAAATCCTTCTTCAAAAATTCTGACAAACTCCTCCGCCCTTTGGATCTCAGAGTCCTTGCTCTTTGCAAATGAGTTTATAAGAGGATTTTCTCTCTCTTGTAAAACTATTACCTTGTCAAAAAGATTTTTAAACCTCTTTTCCCACTCACTTTTGCTTTTTTGATGCGTTATAAAGAGAACCTTTTTGTTAAATTTTTGACATATTGCATGGACCAAGAGGGCCTTCCCCATTTCGCCAAGGTTTGTGACAAGTATGGGAAGGCGCTTTTTTAAAATTGCTTCCTCAACTTTCAAAAATTCATCAAGTTTTTCAAAAATTTTAAGCAAATCTACACCACCACATCTCCATTTATATAGTTCATAGCTCTGTCAATGCCACTTTCGAGTAAAATCTTAATACCTTGTGCTGCCTTTTCAATAGCTTTGAAGATCTTTTGTTTCTCAAAATCTTCAAATTCTGACAGTACATATTTTACCATATCCTCCTTTGGCACTCCAATGCCAATTCTAATCCTTGGAAACTCTTCTGTGCCAAGGCGCTGGATGATAGACTTTACACCGTTGTGCCCACCATCTGAGCCTTTTTTTCTCATCTTAACAACTCCAACATCAAATGCAATGTCATCGTAGATGACAATTAGCTTTTCAGGCTTTATTTTGTAGAAGTTTACTGCCTCTACAATACTATCACCACTTGAGTTCATGTATGTCATGGGTTTTAAAAGAAGTACTTTCTTGTCAGCATACTCAAAACTTCCAATAAGTCCTTTGAACTTTATTCTGTCCACTTTTGTGTTGAAGGCCTGTGCTAAATAATCAATTGCCAAAAAACCTGCGTTGTGGCGTGTAAAAGTATATCTCTCTCCAGGATTCCCAAGCCCAGCAATGATGTAATCCAAACTCAAATTCACTCCTTCTTTATAAAAATTAGGCTGCCTTTCAAATTTTGAGCAAAAGACAGCCTTTAGATTCATTTTATTACAAAAAATCTTTCTATATAAGTTATCTATTTGGCTTTGTGCTGATGTATTCATCAAACAAAGTCGAAATTGCAACATCTTCATATATTCGGTTAATTGCCTCAGCAAACAGGTCAGCAACAGAGAGCACTTTAATTTTGTCTATTCTCTTTTCAGGTGGCAGAGGAATAGTGTTCAACACAATCAGCTCTTTAATTGGCGAGTTTTGGATTCTCTCAACAGCAGGACCAGACAAAACCGGGTGTGTACAGCAAGCATAAATCTCTTTTGCGCCATAGTCCATGAGAGCCTGTGCTGCTGCAACAATTGTCCCTGCTGTGTCTATCATATCATCAACCATTATGGCAGTCTTGTCCTTCACATCACCAATAATGTTCATTATCTCAGCGACATTTGCCTTGGGACGTCTTTTGTCCACGATAGCAAGCGGCAAATCAAGCTTTGTTGCAAAGTTGCGAGCTCTTGTAACACTTCCCAAATCGGGTGATACAACAACTGCATTCTCAAGATTGACATTTTCAAGGAAGTATTTTGCCAATATCGGAACACCAATCAAATGGTCAAGAGGGATGTCAAAAAATCCTTGAATCTGTGGCGCATGAAGGTCCATTGTGAGTACCCTGTCAGCACCAGCAGAGGTAATCAAGTTTGCAACAAGCTTTGCAGTAATTGGGTCACGAGCTCGGGCTTTTCTGTCTTGTCTTGCATATCCATAGTAAGGAATGACAGCTGTTATCCTTCCAGCTGAGGCTCTTTTAAAAGCGTCAATCATAATTAAAAGTTCCATGAGATTCTCATTGACAGGGTGGCATGTTGACTGAACAACAAACACATCCGCCCCACGTACAGTTTCATTAATCTTAACTGAAATCTCACCGTCTGAAAACCTGCCTATTTCTGCATCGCCAAGTTTTTTGTTGAGCTTTTTGGCTATTTCTTCTGCTAACTCTCTGTTAGAATTTCCAGCAAATATCTTTATCTCTTTGCCATGTGTTATCACTTTTTTTACCCCCAGCACAAAAGTTAATTTAAACATCTTTTATGCGCAATCTATATTATAACACAAAAAAATAATCCATCTTTAAAATATTTTTAAAATTTTTTCATCTTTAAAAAATTACCTGCTTTCATACATCTGTTTTCGTCTCAGTACCCAGCCCTCTTTATTTGTCTGCCTCTCTCTCGCAATTGCAAGCGCATTTGCTGGCACGTCCTCTGTTATTGTAGAACCTGCTGCAACGTAGGCATTTTCTCCAATTTTAACTGGCGCAATGAGATTAGAATTGCAGCCTATAAAGGCATTGTTCTCCACAACTGTTCTGTGTTTTTTATATCCATCATAGTTTACAAATATTGTTCCGCAGCCTAAATTCACATTCTCGCCAATATCAGCATCCCCAATGTATGTAAGATGGGCTGACTTTGTGTTCTTGCCAAGTTTAGAATTTTTTACCTCAACAAAGTTGCCAATCTTTACCCCTTCTTCCAAGAAACTGTTTGGTCTCAGGTGCGCATATGGTCCTATCTTGACATTATCCCTTATTTCAGAATTTTCTATCACAGAAAACTGGATATGACAGTTATTTCCTATTTTTGAGTCTACAATGTAAGACTGTGGACCAATTACACAGTCCTCCCCAATTGAAGTTTTGCCAAGGATAAACGTACCCGGATAAATTACTGTATCCTTTCCAATTTGAACATCTGGATGAATATAGGTATTATATATGTCTATTATCTGCACGCCTCTTGAGAGATGTTCTTTATTTATCCTGAGTTTTAACTCCTGCTCAGCAACAAAAAGCTCATACCTTGAGTTAATTCCCATAACCTCAAAATTGTCTTCTACAGTTACTTTTACAACCTTTTTGCCACTTCTGTTTAGTATCTCAATGGCATCTGTTAGATAATACTCATTCTGGCTATTTTTATTGTCAATCTTGCTCAAAACATTCACAAGCTCGTGTTTTTCAAAGCAATAAAATCCGGGATTTATCTCCCTTATTTTTCTTTGTTCTTCAGTTGCGTCCCTCTCTTCAACAATCTTTATTACATTGCCATTTTCATCTGCAATTATCCTACCATAACCGTATGGATTTTCAAAAATAGCTGTCAGAAGACAAAGTGCTGCAGCTTCCTCTTCTCTCTTTTGAGAAAGCCTCTTTAAAGTATCAGCCTTTATAAAAGGTGCATCACCATATAAAACAAATACATCCTTCGAATCATCTGAGACATAATCCATAGCACACATCACAGCATGTGCTGTGCCAAGCTGTTTTTCTTGATATGCAAACTTTACATTCCTTCCTTCTAAAACCTTATACACATCCTCTTTTTTATTTCCTACAACAACCACAATCTTACCATCTTCAAAGTTTTTTTCAATCTCGTCTATTATATAAAGTATCATGGGCTTTCCCATAATCTTTTGGACAACCTTGGAATATTTAGATTTCATTCTCTTTCCTTCGCCAGCAGCTAAAATTATAAACGTACTTTTCTTGCTCATTTTCCATCACCTTTTTTCATTTTCCTCAAATTTTACAACTTCTATACCAGCTTCTTCAAATATCTTTTGGCTCATCTCATCTGGATATGAGCCTTTGTAAATCACCTTTTTGATACCAGCATTCACTATCATTTTAGCACAAATCACACATGGATAGGTTGTTGTGTAAATAACGCTGCCGTCGATATTTACGCCCATTTTAGCAGCCTGGATTATCGCATTTTGCTCAGCATGAAGTCCTCGACAGAGCTCGTGCCTCTGCCCTGACGGGACGTTCAGCTTTTCTCTCAAGCAACCTACCTCTTCACAGTGAGGCAGGTTACTTGGTGCACCGTTGTAGCCTGTTGCTAAAATCCTCTTGTCCTTTACAATTAGTGCTCCCACTTTTCGCCTCAAACACGTTGACCTTTCCTTTACAATATCAACAATCTGCATAAAGTACTCATCCCAGGTAGGTCTCATTGTATTTCCTCCAACTTCTGTTTGTTTACTTTGTACCAAAGAGTCTATCCCCTGCATCGCCAAGTCCGGGTACAATGTATCCATGGTCGTTTAGCTTCTCATCAACTGCTGCACAGTACAGTTCAACATCCGGATGGGCAGATGTCAATCTTTCAATCCCCTCCGGTGCTGCAATCAGGCACATAAGTTTTAGGCTCTGTGGGTTGTACCTTTTGATGTAGTCAAACGCAGCAGAAGCAGACCCGCCTGTTGCAAGCATTGGATCAAGCACAATTATGTCTCTTTCATGCACATCTTGCGGAAGCTTGCAATAATACTCGACAGGTTTTAGGGTCTGTGGATCTCTGTAAAGACCAATATGCCCAACCTTCGCTGCAGGAATGAGTTTCAAAAGCCCGTCAACCATGCCAAGCCCAGCTCTCAAAATTGGGACAATTGCAAGCTTTCTGCCTGAGATCACCTTGCATTTAGCAACTCCAACAGGTGTTTCAATCTCGACTTCTTTTAGTGGCAGATTCCTTGTCACTTCATATGCCATTAGCATTGCTATTTCTTCCACAAGCTCTCTGAACTCTTTGCTACCTGTATTCTTGTCACGAATCAATGTAAGTTTGTGCTGAATCAATGGATGGTCAAACACATATACATTCTTTTTGTACTCAACCATAAACCTTTCTCCTTTCTGTTAATTTTGGAAACTATTATTTAATCCTGACCATTTTCAATTTCATGGATCTTGTCAACTCTTCTTTGGTGCCTTCCACCTTCAAATTGGGCTGACAAAAAACTATCAACAATTTCACATGCAAGTCCTTCTCCAATAACCCTTGCACCCATTGCAAGGATGTTTGCATTGTTATGAGCACGGGCTGCCTTTGCTGAGAATGTGTCATGGCAAAGGGCAGCTCTGATGCCTTTTATTTTATTTGCAGCAATAGAAATACCAATGCCTGTGCCACAGATTAAAATCCCAAAGTCAAACTCGCCCTTTTTAACTGCAACTGCCACATCCCTCGCAATGTCTGGATAGTCACAAGACTCTTCTGAATATGTGCCAAAATCTTTGTACTCAATTCCTCTTTTGTCAAGATGCTTCTTTACAGCCTCTTTTAATCTAAAACCTGCATGGTCAGCCCCAATTGCTAATTTCAATTTTATCTCTCCCTCCATTTAAAAACTTTATATGTATACTATTTTTATAATACAGAGCACAAAGATGGCTGATATCTTTGTGCCACATCTAAGCTAAAATCAAAACTCTCAAACACGCCTTTTTCTTTTAAGATGGATTTTACGGTCATCAGCGCAACATCAGGGTGGTTATTCTCCTCACTCAGATGCCCCAAGTAAATCCTCTTTGTCTTTTCAAGGTTTAGCTTTAAAATCATCTGTGCTGCCTGCTCATTTGACAAATGCCCAATATCGCTTTTTATCCTCTGCTTTAAATAATAAGGGTAAGGACCAGTCAATAGCATCTCAACATCATGGTTTGCCTCAAGCAGGATAATATCAGAAAAATCAATCTTTTGAGCAACATTCTCATTTACGTGCCCCAAATCGGTTGATATTGAAATCTTTTTTCTACCAAGATAGAAGCAAAAGCCCATCGGGTCTTTTGCATCGTGGGGAATTGAAAATGTGTCAATGCCAATGTTCCCAATTGAAAAACTTGTACCTGTCTCAATCAAATGTACATTTCTTTCGTCAACCTTGCCAATGGAATTTTTTATAGCTTCCCAGGTTTTGTAGTTTGTTATAATTGGTACATTCAGTTTTCTAAAATACACTCCTGCACATTTAACATGGTCAGAATGGTCGTGGGATAGTAAAATGGCATCAATTTTTTTGTTAAAGCCAATTTTATTCAAAGCGCATGTAAGCTTTCTAAAACTCACACCCGCATCCACCAAGATTGTGGTATCTTTGTATGAAATTAAGATTACATTGCCACTGCTACCACTGTAAAGCGGACAAAAGATTATTTCATAAGACATTATGATCTTTCCCCTTTTGTTTTAAACTCTTGAAACTCTTGCACCCAAAAGTTTGAGTTTATAATCTATATTCTCATACCCCCTGTCAACATTTTTTGTATTGTATATCACTGTTCTTCCTTTTGCAGCAAGCCCCGCAACAATCAAAGCAGCACCAGCTCGAAGGTCAACTGCTGAAACCTCTGCACCCTGCAAACTCTCAACACCTTCAACAATCGCCACTCTTCCTTCAACTTTGATATTTGCCCCCATCTTTTTTAGCTCATCTACATACTGATACCTGTTTTCCCACACACCTTCTGTAACAACACTTGTTCCACTGCAAAGGCTCAAAAGCACTGTCATCTGGGGTTGAAGATCAGTGGGAAACCCAGGGTATGGCATTGTCTTTATACTTGAAGCTCTCAGTCTTTCTTTGCACCTCACTTCAATACTGTCTTCATATACATTTACCTCAGCACCCATCTCAAGCAGCTTTGCAGTCAGGGATTCTAAATGTTTTGGGATTATGTTTTTTACTCTAATGTGTCCCTTTGTTGCACATGCAGCTATCATATATGTACCAGCTTCTATCTGATCGGGAATGATCGCGTATCTTGTAGGGTGCAGCTCTTTCACACCTTCAATTCTAATGACATCAGTCCCTGCTCCTTTAATCTTTGCACCCATAGCATTCAGGAAATTGGCAACATCAACAACATGAGGCTCTTTTGCTGCATTTTCTATTATTGTGGTACCCTTTGCCTTCACAGCTGCAAGCATGAGATTAATTGTGGCACCAACAGACACAACATCTAAATAGATTTTAGTTCCAACAAGTTCTTCTGCATATGCCTTTATCATACCATTTTCAATTTTAACATCAGCACCAAGGGCTCTAAAACCTTTTATATGCTGATCAATTGGACGGGCACCAAAATTGCACCCGCCCGGCATTGCAACCTCTGCCTTGCCAAAACGGGTAAGAAGCGCTCCAATCAAGTAGTACGAAGCTCTTATTTTACGAACACTTTCATATGGGGCTATATAACTTTGTAAATTGCTTGCATCTATCTTCAATGAATGATTGTCATACTCAATCTTTGCTCCAAGTCTAAGTAAGATGTCATCCATAGCAAACACATCTTCAATCAGCGGGAGATTTTCAATTATACTCTCTCCCTCTGCCATCAGGGCAGCAGGAATCACAGCAACTGCCGCATTTTTTGCACCATTTATTTGAACCTCTCCAAAAAGGGGATTTCCACCTTCAATGATTAGTTTTTCATGATCTGGTTTCAAGTTCTTGCACCCTCTCTCTAAAAAGGCTTTTCACTATTCCCATTCTTTTATATTATATCTATTGTAGCGAAATATGAAAAGAAGAATATTCTTTTTTGAGCAACTTGGCAGTTGTTTAAAATGGACAATAGATTCTTCTGTTGAAAAAATGATATCATAAAGTCAAAATAGAAATTGGTGGCTGGTCTTCAGAAAAAATATTGAGGAGATGGTAGAATTGAAGATCGGAGTTGTTCAGATGAAAATTTGTGATCTGGTAGAAAGCAACTTCTGTAAAATACTTTATTTTTTGGATAAAGCAAAAGACGAACAAGTGGATTTGGTGTGTTTTCCTGAGATGGCGCTGACAGGTTATAACATTGAACTTTTGCAATCTCAAAATTTGAATCATATAATTTCGGATTTTTTAGAACAAATATCAAAAAAGTGCAAAGAATATTCTATCTGCAGTATAATAGGTCATCCTTTTAGGCAAGAAGAAAGGCTTTTAAACAGAGCAACAGTAATTTTCCCAACAGGTGAAAGTTTAAAATATGATAAGATTCATCCAACTGAGCTTGAAAAGAAGATATTCTCGCAAGGCGAAGAGACTCTTGTATTTGAATTCAAGCAGAAAAGATTTGGCATTGCAATCTGTAGAGACCAAAACTTCTATGAAATATTCAAAAAATATAAAGAAGCTGGATGCAGTGGTGTGTTTATCTTAGCTGCACATTTTTACAGTCCCAAAGAGGCAAGGTAGAAGATTGACAAAAATAGAGCTATTCCTATAACAAGAGCTGTAGAAAATGGTTACTTTGTGTTTTTAGCAAATGCAGTAGGACCTCATCTTAATATGATAAGCCTTGGGCACAGCTTAATTGTAGACGGCGATGGCTGTGTGGTGTGCGAAGCAGATGAAGCCGGTGAGTATTTGTTGAGTATAGAATTATAAATTATATTAATCTATAACCCACTCCAGGCTCTGTAATTAAATGCCGAGGCCTTGATGGGTCAGCTTCTATTTTTTTTCGGATTTGAGCAATATATATTCGTAAATAGTGAACTTCATTTTCATACATAGGTCCCCATACTTCTTTTAATAATTGCTTGTGAGTCACAACTTTCCCTGCATTTAGTGCTAAAATTTTTAATATTTCATATTCGGTGGGTGTGAGTTTTACTTCTTTTTCCCCTACCATTATTTTTCTTGTTGCTAAATCAATTTTTAAATCGTCAAGTTCTATAGACATTTGAGGAGTAACCATAGTTCTATGCCTCAATGCAGTCCTTATACGCGCAAGTAATTCTCCCATACCAAAAGGTTTTGTAACATAATCATCAGCTCCAGAATCTAAAGCCATAATCTTATCATTTTCTTGTTCTCTTACTGACAATACAATTATTGGAGTTGAACTCCATTCTCTTAATTTTTTAATCACTTCTATACCATCTGCATCAGGTAAACCTAAATCTAAAATGATTATGTCAGGTTTAAAAGTTAGGGCAAAGTTTAGCCCTTCCTTACCGTTAGCAGCTTCCTTAACCTCATATCCATAGCCACTTAATGCCATTCGCAATAGATTACGAATTTGTGCCTCATCATCAATGACCAATACTTTTACATTTTTATCACTCACCTGCATCACCTCTTTTAGTAGGAGGAATTTCTCCTATCTCTATTTCTGGCAATGGTATGGTAAATGCTATTGTTAGACCCTCTGCATGATTATATGCCCAGATTCTACCTTTATGGGCTTCTACTATTTCTTTACAAATAGTTAAGCCTAATCCCGTACCTGTGACATCCGAAGAAGATGGCACTCGATAGAATTTATCAAAAATTCTTTCCAAATCTTCATCAGAAAGCTTAGGCCCTTTATTACTAATTGAAACTTCTATCCATTTACTTGTTGGCTTAACATTTAGATATATTTCGCTATTCGATTTAGAATATTTTACTGCATTATCTAAGAGATTCACAAACACTTGTTCTAATAAAATAAAATCTCCTTTAACTAAAGGTAAATCAGAGGGAATATTTAAAACCAATGTTCTTGACTTTAAAATCTCTCCTAACCGCCTAATAGCTACTCCTATAACGTCTTGGATATCTATCCACTCATCTTTTAGTTTTAACTCTCCACTTTCTAACCTCGCTACATTCAGTAAGTTTGTTATAAATCTATTCATTCGGATGGCTTCTTGTTTAATAGTTTGCAACAATTCTCTTTTGTGCACTGAATCAAAACCTTTATCATTGTCTAACAATGTAGTTACTGCTCCAATAATAGAAGACAAAGGAGTTCTCAGGTCATGAGATATAGAATTAAAGATAGCCGAACGTACTTTTTCAGATTCAGCTACAAATTTAGCCTCTTGCGCCTGTTTATAGAGCCTGACTCTATTGATTGCCACTGCAATCAATCCAGCAAAAGCTTCTGCTAATAGTAATTTTTCCTTTTCAATGTCATCACACAAATAAATGCCCATAACACCTTCTGCCCTTTTTCCCACCTGTAGTGGTAAGTAGAAGCCTTTTGCATTATTCAAAGTATCAGTACCTCTTCCTGCTTTTTCACCTTTTCGAAATACCCACGTAGCCACCCCTTTTTCATTTTCATCCCAAAAATCTTCTGTCCACTCACCTGAAGTTGCCTTCACTTGTAAAGTGCCTCTTTCATTTGGCAATATCAAAGCAACAGGTTTTTGAAGAATCTCATACATTCTCTCTACAATTTTGTTTAGCACTTCTTCAAAATCTGCTAATGCTGCAATATCACGACTGAGAGAATAAAGAGCTTCTAAATTATCGCCTCTTTCACGCCATTTTTTTATTTCTACTTTTATTCGTTGAGATAAACTACCTGTAAAGAAACCTACCAATAGGAAGATTATAAAAGTAATAATATATCGTAAATCAGAAACAGAAAAACTCCCTGTAGGCGGAATAAAAAGAATATCAAACAATACAATGTTTATAACAGCAGCTATTACACCTGGCAATATCCCTCCGTGAATGGAGACTATCAAAATAGGAAGTAAAAACGACATTCCTATATTTAAAATACCAAGGTTTTCCTTGAATGTATGATTAAAAATAGTTATTATAGCATCTAAAATCAATACTTCAATATAATGTATATATGTTGAAACGTTAATCTTAAAATAGGATATGCTTCTTCTTTTTTCTATGTTTGATCTATCAGGAATTACATGTATAATAATACCTTCACTTTTCTTTATCACTTTGTTAACAACTGAGCCATGAAACAATTCATATAATCTCGAACGCAATGGTTTACCAATAATCAAATGAGTAACATTTTTCCTTTTTGCCAGCTTCACCACTTCTTCTGCTATATCCTCACCAGAAACTGTTATGACTTCAGCCCCAAGCTCCCTGGCAAGCTCAAGATTTTTATTTAATTGACTTTTTTCATCAGCTCCGCTAAGTAATCGCTCAGGAGTTTCTACATAAACAGCTATCCAGTCTGTTCCAATTCCCTCTGCCAGTCTTTTAGCCATTCTTATCAATCGGGCAGAAAAAGGACTTGAACTCACACATACCATTACGCGGTCAGAAACTTGCCATGGTCCCTCTATTCTATGAATTCTCATATAACTTTCTAACTGCAAATCAACTCTTTTTGCAGCATATCGCATAGCCAGTTGCCTTAAAGCATTTATATTGCCAGGTCTAAAAAAATGCTTTAACGCTTCTTCGGCCTTTTCAGGTACATACACTTTCCCCTCTTTGAATCTTAATATCAACTCTTCAGGAGGTATATCCACTAACTGAATCTCTGCCATTTCAAGCAATCGATCAGGAACTGTCTCTTTAATGGGAACTCCTGTAATCTGAGTAACTATGTCATTTAAGCTTTCAACATGCTGGATATTCAATGTTGTATATACATCAATTCCTTCATTTAGTATTTCTTCTACATCTTGATATCTTTTTACATGGCGGCTTCCTGGCACATTCGTGTGTGCTAATTCGTCAACCAAAACCAAAGCAGGTTTCCTTCTTATGATAGCGTCAACATTCATCTCTAAGAATTCTTTCCCTCTATATATAATGCGTACTGGTGGAATAATTGGCAAGCCTTTTAACAGTTCTTCGGTTTCTTTTCTTCCATGAGTTTCCACCCATCCAACTACTACGTCTATACCTTCCTTTATTCGCTCTTGCGCAGCTTCTAACATTGCATAAGTCTTACCGACTCCTGCCATTGCGCCCAGGAAAACAGTAAGCTTGCCTCTTCTTTCTTGTTGTATTTCTTTCAATAACACTTCAGGGTCTGGGCGAAAATCCTCATTTCTACCTTGCATAAACTATTCACCTTTCCCTGATTGCAAATTATCTAAGGCCAGGTTAAGTTCTAAAACATTAACTCTACGAGTACCAAGAAAACCAAACTCTCTTTCTTTAATATGTTCCTCTACTAATTTTCGTAATGTCACTTCAGAAATCCCTCGCACCTGAGCTATTCTATGAACTTGCAATAAGGCTGCCTCAGGTGTAATATCTGGGTCTAACCCACTTGCTGAAGCAGTAACAATATCTGCAGGGATATACTGATTAGCAGATAGTTGATTTTCCAATCTAAACTGTTGAGCTCTTCTTTTAATAAGTTCAATAAGTTTTTTATTAGTAGGACCTAAATTAGACCCGCCTGACAAGGTCGCGTCATATCCCAACCCTGCCATGGAGGGTCTTGCATGAAAATACCGTAAACTATCAAACTGTTGACCTATAAGTTTTGAACCTACTACTTTTCCTCCTTTGTAAATTAAAGAACCTGACGCTTGAGAAGGAAAAAGTAACTTTGCTACACCTGTAACAATTAACGGATAAATAAAACCTAATAACACTGTCATTAATATTAGCACTAAAATAGAATTTGCCAGACTTTTTTTTAGCACCTCCACTACCCTCCTACTTTATTTTATGCCAAGTATTGCAGTTAGAATTAAATCTATAATCTTGATACCTACAAAAGGTGTCACCAAACCACCTACTCCATAGATAAGTAAATTGCGCCGTAATATTTGGTTAGGGTTTTGAGGTCTGTAACTTACCCCTCTCAAAGCTAAAGGAATCAAAAAGACAATTATTAAAGCATTAAAAATTACTGCTGAAAGTATTGCACTATTCGGACTACCCAACTTCATTATGTTCAGTACTTGTAACTCCGGATAAGATTTTGCAAACAAAGCCGGAATAATCGCAAAATATTTTGCAACATCATTGGCAATACTGAAAGTTGTTAAAGCTCCTCTCGTTATCAACAATTGTTTCCCAATTTCAATAATTTCTAACAATTTTGTCGGATTACTGTCTAAATCTATCATATTGCCTGCTTCTTTTGCAGCCTGTGTACCTGTGTTCATTGCTACGCCCACATCAGCTTGTGCCAAAGCAGGAGCATCATTTGTTCCATCCCCAGTCATAGCCACCATATGTCCTTGTGCTTGATATTCTCTGATAAGCTTAAGTTTAGTTTCGGGCGTAGCTTCTGCTACAAAATCATCTACCCCGGCTTCAGCAGCAATTGCCGCTGCAGTCAGTGGATTGTCTCCTGTGATCATCACTGTTTTTATACCCATTTTTCTAAGCTGAGCAAACCTTTCTTTAATACCACCTTTCACTACATCTTTTAAATATATAACACCCAATACCTTAGCATTTTCTGCTACTATCAAAGGGGTACCGCCCTCCATCGCTATCCTTTCAACAGTCAACTTTACTTCTGGCGGAATAACTCCTCCATTTTTACGAACATAATCTTCAATTGCATCTATCGCACCCTTCCTTATTTCTCTATCTTCAATATTTACACCACTCATTCTGGTATGAGCAGAAAAAGGTACAAATGTCATTTTTAGGTTTTTCAATTCTCTCTCACGCAAATTAAACTTATTCTTAGCCAATATAACAATACTTCTGCCTTCAGGTGTTTCATCAGATAATGAGGCTAATTGTGCAGCATTAGCAAGTTCCTCTTCTGATACCCCTGGCGCTGGAATAAAGGCAGTGGCCATTCTATTGCCTAAGGTAATAGTTCCTGTCTTGTCTAAAAGTAACACATCTACATCTCCTGCTGCCTCCACTGCTCGCCCGGATAATGCTAAAATATTGTATTTCAACAACTTGTCCATCCCTGCTATACCTATAGCACTCAGAAGCCCTCCGATTGTAGTAGGTATAAGACATACCAACAATGCCACTAAAACAGGAATAGACACAATGGTATGTGAATACCGTGCAAAAGCCTCTAACGTAGCAGTAGTGAGCAAAAATATTATGCTTAAGGCTATCAAAAATATATTCAATGCAATCTCATTAGGAGTCTTTTGTCGCTTCGCACCCTCCACCAAACTAATCATTTTGTCAAGGAAAGTTTCACCAGGATTTGCAGTAATTTTTACCTTAATCCAATCTGAAAGAACCTTTGTCCCACTCATCACCGAACTTCTATCTCCACCTGACTCCCTAATCACTGGTGCAGACTCACCTGTGATTGCACTCTCATCAACAGTAGCAATTCCTTCTATTACCTCCCCATCTCCGGGAATTATATCTCCTGCTTCTACCAAAACAATGTCTCCTTTTCGAAGTGCTGATGCTGGTACTTTCTCAATTTTTTCGTTAACTATTTTTTTTGCAATAATCTCTTTTTTAGTTTTTCGCAAACTTTCTGCTTGAGCTTTTCCACGCCCCTCGGCCAAAGCTTCTGCAAAGTTTGCAAAAATTACTGTTAACCATAACCAGATTGCTATTTGAAGATTTATAAATAAATTCTCTCTCTTACCTCTTAAAAAATCGTAAAAGGTGAAAAATGTGGTAAGCACAGCTCCAATTTCAACAATAAACATAACTGGACTTTTAGCCTGAATCACGGGATTAAGCTTAATAAATGCATTTTTAACAGCCGATAAAATCAGCTTTTTATCAAATTTAGATTTTCTTCTAAAGTCCAATTTTTCACTGTCACTTTTATTTTTAAGAGAATTACTCATAATTATCAGCTCCAGCCTCCTTTCTCCTTACTCTATGAAAGCTTGTGAAGTAACATCAAAAGATGTTCAAGAACTGGCCCTAAAGCTAAAGCCGGAAAAAAGGTTAATCCTCCTACAATAAGAATAACCAAACCTAATAAAACCCCAAATATGGGTGTAGCGCTTTGAAATGTCCCTGCTGAAACAGGTATTTTTTTCTTGCTTGCCAAACTTCCAGCTATAGCAAGCGAAGGAATAATAGTTCCAAACCGTCCAATTAGCATTGCAATGCCAAGCAGGATATTATAATAAACTGTATTAGCCTTCAAACCTGCAAATGCACTTCCATTATTTCCACTTGCTGACGAAAAAGCATATAAAATCTCTGTCAACCCATGTGGGCCTGGGTTTGATATAGAAGTTAGACCTTCTTTTATACTAACTGACAAAGCACTTCCAAGCAAAATAGCTATTGATGGAATAATGACTGCCAATGTAGCCATTTTTATCTCTTTAGCCTCTATCTTTTTTCCCAAATATTCAGGTGTGCGCCCTATCATTAAACCAATTATAAAAACTGTAAAGATAGCAAATATAAGCATACCGCACAGTCCTACACCTATTCCCCCAAAAATAACTTCTCCGAGCATCATCTGTAGCAGAGCAATCATACCTGCTAAGGGAGTTAAACTGTCATGCATATTATTGACAGCACCAGACGCTACAGCTGTTGTAACAGACGTAAATAAAGCTGAGCCACCAATGCCAAATCGCACTTCTTTCCCTTCCATTGCAGTGGGTTTTGAAATTCCCAACTGGGAGATTATTGGGTTTCCGTAATATTCGCTTAAATAGATAATACTTGTATTTAAAATAAACAAACCAAGCATTACACTTAATAATACAATACCTTCTTTTTTGTCCTTTACAAATCTGCCAAAAGCTATAGGCATTGCCGCAGGTATAATTTGGATAGCCAACATTTCTATAAAGTTCGTAATTGGAGAAGGATTCTCAAAAGGATGAGCTGAATTTGCCCCAAAAAATCCTCCACCATTTGTACCAAGCAGCTTAATAGCTTCTTGCGAGGCAACTGGGCCCATAGGCAATATTTGAGTTTTTCCTTCTAATGTAGTTATCCTTAAATATGGTGAAAAATTCTGGATAACTCCCTGTGAGGCTAATACAATTGCCAATACAAAAGATAAAGGTAAAAGCACCCATAAAACTGTTCGGATTAGGTCAACCCAAAAATTACCTACATACTGTGTCTCTCTCCTAATAAATCCACGAACTAAAGCCAAAGCAACTGCCATTCCGGTTCCTGCTGAAAGAAAATTTTGTACAGTTAAGCCTACCATTTGAGTAAAGTAACTAAGTTGTTTTTCACCTATATAGCTTTGCCAGTTCGTATTAGTGACAAAACTAATAGCCGTATTAAATGCCAAATCTGGGCGAACAGCTTTTAAATGCTGAGGGTTAAGAGGTAATATCCCTTGAAGTCTTTGTAAAATATATAAAAGTACTATCCCGCAAACATTGAAAATAGTTAAAGAAAAAGCATATTCTTTCCATGTCATTTCTTTGTTAGGATTAATCCGTGCAATTTTGTAAAAAACCTTTTCTATCGGAGTGAAAAGAGGATCAAAAAAAGTTTTTTCTCTGCTAAAGACCTTTGCAATATAACGTCCTACTGGAACGGCTAAAACAATTAATACTACAACATAAATTAGCACTTGTAAAAGATCAAACAACAATCCTGGTAACCCCCTTGTTTCATAATTTCTCAGTATTTAATAAGGAATAAAATAAATAGGCCAATACTCCCACAAATGTTACCACACCTATTATTAGTTCTAACATTTTCTTTCTCCTCCTCGACCTCAAAATAGCTTTCCCTCAGAGCCACAGATAAAATTATAGTTACATTTTTCATTGAGAGGGAGTAAAAAAAGCATAAAAAACAAAAAAGCCACCTGTAAATTCTAACCATCAGGTGGCTTAACCTATATCTCAACCAGAATCACATCTTCACCAATCTTTTTTATCCTATCCCATGGAATTACATAGTCTTTTTCCTTTGAAAAGATACTTCCTACAGAAAAAGGCGCAGGGACAACAATAGCATCAACTTTGCCTGTTTTAACATCCACCTCTAAATCACAAACCTTTCCAAGCTTTTTACCGTCTGATATATTTATCACATCTTTTTCTCTCAGATCAGACGACTTAAACATCTCTATCACTTTTTTTAAAAAACCTTGTCTTTTATCATTATATGCAAAAGTAACTTGCATAGTTAAACTTCAGTTATTATAGGAATTATCATGGGATTTCTGCGTGTCCTTTCAAACAAGAAATTCTTTAGATTATCTTTTAATATAACCTTTATAGCATTTGGCTCTGTGATATCATTTTTTCTACAGAAATACAAAACATCCTTTATCACCTTTTTTGCCTCTTCAATTAGTGGCTCAGACTCTTTTATATAGATAAACCCCCTTGAGATTATCTCTGGCCCAGCAATTACATCTCTTGTTGATGAATCAATTGTGAGAACCACAATGAAAAGTCCATCTTGAGCAAGATGACGCCTGTCACGCAACACCACATTCCCAACATCACCAACACCAAGCCCGTCAACAAGCACATTTCCTGCCTGGACCATACCAACAACCTTTGCAGAATCTTTTGTTATCTCAAGTACCTTACCATTTTCTAAAACAAAAACATTTTTTTCTCCAAGTTCCATTGCAAGTTTAGCATGGTGGATTAAGTGCTTGAACTCCCCATGCACAGGCACACTATATTTTGGCCGTGTTAAATTGTGTATAAGCTTTATCTCTTCCTGGCATGCATGACCCGACACGTGAATATCATCGATGTCTTCATAAATCACCTGTGCACCCTGTTTGAAAAGATCGTTTATTACCCTGTTGACAAACTTCTCATTACCAGGAATTGGCGCAGCTGAGATTATCACAACATCCCCTGGAATTATACCAACCTTTTTATGTTCAGCAGAAGCCATACGCGAAAGAGCCGACATTGGCTCGCCTTGGCTACCTGTTGTAATAAGCACTATCTTATTAGGCGGATAGTTTTCAAGCTCATCAACATCAACCAGCATCCCATCAGGCATCTTCAAATATCCAAGCTCAAGCGCCTTATTAACAACATTTACCATACTTCTCCCCAAGACACAAATCTTTCTACCTTGTTTCTCAGCAGAGTTTATCACTTGCTGGACTCTGTGAATATGTGATGAAAATGTTGCAACTATGACTCTTCCTTGAGCTTGAGAAAATATCCTATCAAAGGTAGCGCCAACAGTCTTTTCAGAAAGAGTAAAACCAGGGCGTTCAGCATTTGTTGAATCGCACAAAAGTGCTAAAACACCTTGCTTACCCAGCTCTGCAAACCTAATCAAGTCTATTGGCTCACCCTCAATTGGTGTAAAGTCCACTTTAAAATCGCCTGTGTGGACGATGCTACCGAGCGGTGTGTGAATAGCAATTGCAACAGAGTCTGCAATGGAGTGTGTTGTTCGGATAAACTCCACTCGCATATTGTTAAAACTAATCACATCACCAGCTTTGACAGTAAAGAGCTTGACAGAGTTTAGGTCTATACCAAACTCTAATAGCTTTATCTCAACAAGACCAAGGGTAAGCTTTGTTCCATAAATAGGAATGTTCAAATCTCTTAAAACATATGGAATTGCTCCTATGTGGTCTTCGTGTCCGTGTGTCAGTATCAGTGCTCTTACCTTTTCCTTATTTTTCACTAAATACGACACATCAGGTATAACGAGGTCAATGCCAAGCATTTCATCTTCTGGAAACGCAAGCCCACAGTCAATTACAACAATCTCATCGTCTACCTCAACCACTGTCATGTTCTTGCCAATCTCGTTCAAGCCTCCAAGTGGAATAATTCTGATTCTATGCTCTGTTCTTTTTCTCATAAAAATTCCTCCAAAAAATAAAAATAAATAAAGACATTTTAAAAAAGCCCTTACGAAAGAGACTTTCGCAAGAGCTTTTTAAAACTTAACAAAAAACCTATATACAAAATATTAAGCTCTCTTTGGTTTTGTCTGAAGTTTCTTTCTTGTACTCCTTTCCCAGTCGAACCAAAGCGCAGTTGCTATAAATATCGATGAATAAGTACCAGATGTAATACCTATTAAAAGGGGCAATGCAAACTCTTTTATAGACTGAACACCCATCAGGTACAGCACAAACAATACAATTATAACAGTTGCAGCAGTTGAAAGTGACCTTCCTATTGTCTGATTCATGCTCAGATTTACAAGGTCTTTTAAATCCATTTTTCCTTGGATTCTTCTATTTTCTCTTATCCTGTCAAATACAACAATGGTATCGTTTATTGAATAACCAAGGACAGTTAGCATTGCTGCAATGAATGTAGAGTTTAGAGGTATTTTAAACAATGTGTAGACAGTTAGCATTATCAAAAGGTCATGCAAAAGTGCTATAACTGCAGTTGTGCCAAATTTAAATTCAAACCTTATCGCAATATAGATTAACATCAGGATTGATGCTATTATAACAGCCCAAACAGCTTGAGATTTTAGCTCAGATGATACCACAGCTCCAACATTTTGGTATGAAATTAAGTCTTCCTTTTTAAGATTATACTTTTTTGCGATGGCATTGAAAAGCTTGTCGCGTGTCTCCTTTGAAAGTTCTGTTCTTTTTTTACCATGTACCTCATGTGCATTTATCATAATCTTTTTTCCATCTTCAATCTTTCTGACAATAGGTGTCTGCGTTCCTGTAATCTGTTTTGTCAGCTTCTCTAAATCAGTAATCTCAGCAGCACTTGGAACTTTGTGAAGGTTAATCTCAAGCACAGTACCACCTGTAAAATCTATGTCATAGTTGAACCCTTGAATTATATATGAAATAAGGCCTATTACCATAACCAAGATTGACAGAACATAGAAATACTTTCTCTTGCCCATAAAATCAATATTTGTCATTACGCGCGCACCTCCCTGGTTTTCTTACCGCCATACCATCTTATATCCTTGAAAAACCCTGTGTTTATGATAGATACAAGCAAGAACCTTGTGACAGTAATTGCAGTAAAGAATGAAACAACAATACCTATTGTAAGTGTCCAGGCAAAACCCTTGATTGGACCTGTACCAAGGAATAAAAGCACAAGTCCTGCTATGATTGTTGTTATATTTGAGTCTATGACAGCATTAAGTGCACGTCTAAACCCCGCATCCATTGCAGCTTTTAGTGTTTTTCCAGCTCGGAGCTCTTCCTTCATTCTTGCAAATATCAAGATGTTAGCATCCACTGCCATGCCGGCAGAAAGAATTATACCCGCAATACCAGGGAGGGTAAGTGTTATTTTTGCATACCCTACTATTGCAACAAGTATAACAACATATGCAACTAATGCAATATCTGCAATAAACCCTGGCAGCCTGTAAAAGATTATCATAAATAAGAATACCAAAAGAAGTCCTATAATACCTGCTTTTAATGTTGTCCTCAATGCTTCATTACCCAAAGATGGTCCTATCGCCCTGCTTTCTATAACATTTAAAGCAAATGGCAGTGCACCTGCTTTAATTTGCTGTGCAAGTGTTTTTGCCTCTTCCAAGTCTTTCATACCTTCAATCACAGCTTCGCCGTTGTCAATTTCAGCTCGTACAACAGGGTTTGAAATGAGCTTTCCATCAAGATAAATTCCAATATTTTGTCTTAAATACTTTCTTGTAGCTTCTGCAAACTTCTTTGCACCTTCTTTGTCAAATTTTAGTGCAACAACATATCCAGATGTTGTCTGCTGTGCATACGCATCAACTACATTTCTTCCTGATACTATCAAATCTCCTGATGGGCCTTTAAACTCAATTAAGGCTGTTCTTCCAATATACTGAATAGCCTCATCGGGGTCTTTTACACCTGGAATTTCAACTCTAATCCTCTTTGAACCCTGTAATGTTGCAGTTGCATCATAAAAGTTTCTCATATCAAGTCTTGTTCTGATAAGTTGGACAGCTGATTCCATCTCTCTTTTTGTTGGGTTTTTCTTCGCAGCTTCATATACAATGTACACGCCGCCTTTCAAATCAAGCCCATATCTTATGACATCTTTCACTGATGGTATGCTTGCCGTGCCAATATTGAGTCCAAAAAAGACTATGTAAAATGCAAAAGCTATAACTAAACATCCTATCAAAAACTGTGCTAAACTTTTATTTTGCATAAAGCCCTTCTCCTTTCTTTTTTCAACTTGTTGAAAGAGTTTGTAAATATTTTTTATTTCTTGCTCTTTAGTATTATAATCCTCAAATTAGTCCAAAGTCAACAAATTAAATTTCTCACTTGCAAATACTTTTATAATCATTGCTAAGTTCAATGTACTCTTTTGCATAAAATCCTTATTCGTTCTATCTCCTGTTGTGTCAGCTCCCTTATAACCTTTGCAGGTCTCCCAAATACAAGTGTATTTGGAGGGATAGTTGCGTTTGGTGCAATGTAGCAGTTTTGTACAATCCTTGGCATTTTACCCTTATAAGTAATAATCATTTAATTTTCAATCCCCTTTTCCATAAGGTATAGTTTTGCAGCTATTGCAACCTCCACCCTCTTTCTTTCAAGTTCACAAGAGACGGTATACGATTTTTTGATATCACCACACATATTGTAATTTGCAGCAGCACACCCTCCACTGCAGGAAAACCTTGCCCAGCAGTTTGAGCACTCCTCTTTTTCATATACATTGTTTTTCTTAAACTCTTCAACTAAATCAGCCCGTGTAATCCCATCAAACACTGTTCCAAGTTTAAACTGCGGCTTGTCAACAAATTGATGACAAGGAAAGATATTTCCGTCAGGGTCAATTGCAACATATTCAAACCCAGCACCACAGCCGCTTAAGCGTTTTGAAACACACGGCCCACCAGTAAGGTCTATATTGAAATGGAAGAAATTAAATCCTTCCCCTTTTAGTTTCGCGTTTACATACTCTTGTGCCAAGATATCATACTCTTCTTTTATCCTTTCTACATGCTGTGGCAAAATAGCCCATGGACTTTTCTCGTCTAAAACAACAGGTTCAACAGAAATCTCTCTTATACCAAGATTGTAAAGGTGTAAAACATCTTTTGAAAAGTCGAGGTTTTTTGAAGTAAATGTTCCTCTCACATAATAAGTTTTCCCATTTCGTTTTTGTATAAACTTCAAAATATTCTGTGTAATCAAGTCATAAGTGCCTCTGCCTTCTTTGTCAATTCTCATAAAATCATTTATTTCAGGTCTTCCATCATGGCTCAATACAACATTTTCCATATTCTCATTCAAGTATTCAATAATTTCATCATTAAGAGCGGTTGCATTTGTTGTCAGTGTAAATGATATATGCTTGCCAAACTTCTTCTCTTCTTCTCTTGCATACTCAACAATCTTTTTGACTATCTCAAAATTCAAAAGAGGCTCTCCACCAAAAAAGTCAACCTCTAAATTCTTCCTTGAACCAGAGTTTTTGAGCAAAAAGTCAATTGCCTTTTTCCCAACATCAAAACTCATAAGCTTTCTTTCCTGTTTGAAACTCCCTGCTGAAGCAAAACAGTACTTGCACCTTAAATCACAGTCGTGCGAAACGTGAAGACAAAGAGCCTTTATAACAGGATTTCTTTTTTCAATTAGATTCAAATCCTTATACTCATCTTCAGTAAATAAGACTCCTTCTTCAATGAGATGTTTCACTTCACTTACTGCTTCTTCAATCTCATGCCTGCCAAAATTTAGATTGTCATATACTCCATTGAATGTTTTGTTTTTGTCAAAATACTTTATCACTTCAAATGCAACATCGTCCACAGTAAAGATTGAACCAGAGGCAACGTCTAAAACAATATTCAGACCAAATTTTTTAAAAGCGTGAATCATCTTAAAAAGATTTTTCCTCCCATAAAAGATTAAATAGCAAGACCGGGCTGCCTCAAATCTTCAATTGACAGCCCATATCCCTTGTTTTTCAAAAATTACTTTTTGTTTCTGCAAACTTGATTTCCAACTGTGCAAGATGTTTTGCAAGCAGACTGACAAGATGCCTGGCACTCACCACAACCGCCATTTATAACTGTTCTGGAAAGAGCATTCTTTGCAATAACCTTAATATGCTTCATCTTTTTCTTATAACCTCCTTCATAAAATGGTTTTCTAAAAGGAATTTTATAAAATAACACATAGTATTTTATCACAAACTATTGAACAATACAATTTTACAAAAAAGAAAAAAGAGGCCCTTTCTTTTAGCCTCTTTCTGCTTTTAAACAAAAATTCACTTTACTTGCCAAAAACCAACTTTAGCCTCTGTTCTTCTTAATCTCTTCAAGTATCTCTGGAGCCTTGCCACTACAGCCCAAAACATTTCTGAGCTTGTGCTTGACCATCTCTTTTATTGCCTCTCTACCATCTTTGAGGTACTGTCTTGGGTCAAAGTGGTCAGGATGCTCAAAGAGATGTTTTCGTATCGCTGCTGTCATTGCAAGTCTTAAGTCTGTGTCAATGTTAATCTTTCTCACACCAAGCTCAGCAGCCTTTCTTAGCATCTCCTCTGGCACACCTTTTGCCCCGGGGATGTTACCACCGTACTTGTTGCACATCTCAACAAATTCTGGCAAAACTGACGATGCACCGTGAAGAACAATTGGAAAATCTTTTGGAAGCTTTTCTACTATTCTCTGAAGCCTTTCAAAGTCAAGCCTCGGTTCGCCCTTGAACTTGTATGCTCCATGGCTTGTTCCAATTGCAACTGCCAATGAGTCTACACCTGTTCGCTCAACAAACTCTGCTGCTTGGTCAGGGTCTGTAAATATTGCCTCATGCTCTGCAACCTTTACATTGTCCTCAATGCCGGCAAGTTTTCCAAGCTCTGCCTCAACAACAACTCCCCTCTCATGCGCATATTCAACAACTTTCTTTGTGAGGGCAATGTTCTCCTCAAACGGAAGACGTGAGCCATCAATCATAACAGATGTGAATCCGCCGTCAATGCACGTTTTGCAAATCTCAAAGTCCTCGCCATGGTCAAGGTGAAGTGCAATCGGCAGATCACCAGAGTCTTCCAAAGCTGCCTCAACAAGTTTTACAAGATAGACGTGTTTTGCATATTTTCTTGCTCCTGCTGAGACCTGCAAAATTAAAGGTGCTTGTTCCTCCTTTGCTGCCTCAACAATCCCCTGAATTATCTCCATATTGTTGACATTAAACGCTCCAATTGCATACTTCCCCTCAGCAGCCTTTTTAAACATCTCTTTAGTTGTTACAAGTGGCATTTCAACTTTACCTCCTTTTAAAGTTAATTACTCAATATTTTTTCCATGAAGCCTTAAGAACTCCAAAAAGTTCTCAAGGCTTTTGTTGACTATGAGCTCGTGTGGAAACTCATATTCCTCAATTAATTTTTGGGTAACATCACACCTTGCAATATCTGTCTTAAAATGTGCATCTGAGCCCATTGCAATGTAAACACCATACTTCTTGCAAAGCTTTAAAATTTCTATACAGTTTTCCCTGCTTTTTTCTCTCACATAAAACGACGCATTGTTTATCTCAATAGCCTTATTATGCTCCTTTGCAGCCTTAACAACAGCTTCTTTGTCAATCTCATACAAAGGATTTCCTGGATGCCCGATACAGAGTATATTTGGATTTTTGATGGCGCCTATCAACGCCCTGGTATGGTCCGAAATCGTCCCGGGTGGGATACAAACATCATGCAGACTTGCAATTACAAAATCAAGTCTTTGCAGGGCACTTTCTGGGAGATCTATACTGCCTTCATAATCAATAATATTTGCTTCGCATCCTCTAAATACCATTATACCATCAATCTTTCTTGGTACAACAACTAAATTGTAAAAATATAAACTGCTGCACGACCCTGGCATCTCAGGGCCGTGGTCAGTAATACAAATGCCTTTTAAACCTTTATTTTTGGCTTCAGTAACCATTTCTTCTAAAGTATTGTAGGCATGACCACTTGCAATTGTATGGCAGTGCGTCTCTACTTCTAAAAACATTTCTGATCAGCTCTCAGCTAAAAATTTTTTCAAAAGACTTTTTTAGTCCTTTATCTCTGCAAGCTTGTTCTTTAAAATATCAATCTTTTTAACAGGAGTTGGATCGTTTTGATAAAGTGTTGCAAGATACAGCGATACATAATCTCCAAGATAAATCAGTGAAAACATCCTTGCAAGTCTTGAATTTCCTATTGAATATATGTCGTTTACGCCAGATACAACACCTTTTACCAAATCTTTTGTGATGTCCATTCTAATTGCATTTCTTTTGTGGTCTTCAACATCATGAAGCATTACAATTTCAAAAAGCCCTAAGATGTGTTTTGGCGACTCTGTTCCAACTATCTCGTTGTGGTTCAGTTCAGAAAAGACATTGAAATATGCAGGTGATTTTGAGTTCTCACATATTTGGCCTTTCCATCTCTCTGCAATAACCTCTGTTGTACCGCTAATTCCATATATAATTGGTAGTTTATTCCACAGCTTTAAAGTAAGCCTTTTTGCCAAATTCTTTTCCTCTGGTACCTCTGGTTTGTACCTTTCTCTGAGGTCGCTCAGAACTTTTATTGTTTCTTCAATCTGGTCATCAACAGGAGGAATCAGTCCAATTTTTACAAAAAGCATCAAAAGCGGGATAAATGAATATCCAAGTGCTGCTCGCGGTTGAAGCCCACCAGGAATGGTGATTACATAATATCCGTCCTTCTCAGCCATCTCTTTTAGCTTTCCGCCTGTTGTGATAGCAATTATCTTTGCACCCTTTGCTTTTGCATCCTGGTAAGCAGAAAGTGTCTCTTCTGTATTTCCTGAATAGCTTGATGCAATCACAAGTGTTTTAGAGTTGACATATGCAGGAAGTACATAGTCCCTGTTAACAATTACAGGTACCTTGCACTGATCTAAGACAAACACTCTTACGAGATTCCCGCCTATTGCAGAACCGCCAAGTCCAGTGATTACAACTTTATCTATATCCTCTGCCTTGATATCCACGCTGATATTTTTCCCTATTTCATAAGCCTTTTGAATCTGTTCAGGAAGATTATAAACTGCTTCAAACATACCGCTTGGGTCGTTTTGTGCAATCATCTCTAAGTTATCAAGCATGGCTCTTCATTTCTCCTTTCTTTAAATTTTTCTATTTCATAATATAATAATTTTTCAGTTTTTTCAACTTTAAAAGCCAAAGCAAATGTGTTACAATATATAAAATGATCTCATTTGAACACCTCATCAACATCTATCAAAAGACCTTCAAATAAAGTGGTAGATATAATATTGCCTTTTTCATATATTATAGCTTTCCCAAACTTACCCTCACTTTCTTTTCTAAAAACAATTATTTTTTCTTCATCAGGGCTTACAATCCAGTACTCTTTAACACTATATCTTTGAGGTTGTTGAATAAAAGAAATAACCATATAGAGTAAACATAGTAACAAAAGAAAAAAGCCCCCTTGTGTTATAATTTTAATTTAAGAGAAAACCACAACAAAACACAAGGGGGAAAAAGATGACTAAGAATATTAAAGCACAAAATAAGAAATTTTTAAAGCTGCTTTTTGTAATAAAAAAGGTTACTGAAGTTTTATCGAGGAAGATAAAGCAAAATAGAAGGGGACGACCGAGGAAATTTAATCTGTTTCAGATAATAGCTTGTTTGGTTTATAAAGTTAAAAAGGGGATAAAGAGTTTCAGAGAATTAGAATATCGAATAAATCAAGACACAGAGTTTAAGCAAGTAGTAGGTATAGAAGAAAGTCCGGACTATTCATATTTTGCAAAGTTGTCAAGAAAAATAGAAAAAGAATACA
This sequence comes from Caldicellulosiruptor changbaiensis, assembly GCF_003999255.1. Taxonomy (GTDB): domain Bacteria; phylum Bacillota; class Thermoanaerobacteria; order Caldicellulosiruptorales; family Caldicellulosiruptoraceae; genus Caldicellulosiruptor; species Caldicellulosiruptor changbaiensis. The sequence goes on along the minus strand of NZ_CP034791.1, from coordinate 634,672 downwards.
TGCAAGATATAAAAGACATATTAATAGCTAAGATAGAACCTGATATGAGTATAGCGATAGTAGACTCTACGCCGCTGAGAAGTGCCAAAAATGATTCAGAAGCAAAAATAGGTATACATATTACAATAGGATTTTTCAGGGGATACAAATTACATCTTTTGTGTACAGGTAAAGAAGAAGTAATACCACTTTTCTGGATTTTAACAGGGGCAAATGAACATGACTCAAGACAAGAAGAGCTTTTGTATAGGGCATGGGGCTTTGGCTGTGAGATTGTATTAGCAGATGCGGGATACGATTGTAGCAGATGGTTTAATATAGCAAATGAGCTTAAAGTTAAATTTGTTGCTGGGATAAACAAAAGAAACATGAAAAATAAAAACAATGTTAGCAATAGTTTTAGAAGCAAGAACATAAGATTTTTAGAAACTGAAGAGGGTAAAAAGCTATACAAGCAGAGAACAAAGATTGAAAGACTATTTAGCAAATTAAAAGGTGAATATAATCTTGAGAATGTGAGGCTCAAGGGATTTAGAAATTATAAAAGGTATATTGATTGGATACTAATTACTTTTCTATTTGAGCAACTTCTTAGAAAGTTAGAAGGTAAGAAGTTTTCTTTCGCTTATGAATGGAATCAATAACTTTTGTTTATTTTATGTATTGTTGGTAATATTTTTTATTCAACAACCTAACTATATCTTTCATAAATATTGTATTTGAGTACAAAATCAGCTGTCACACTCGACGGTGATAAAACCTCTATAACAAAATCAGGTGCACCTTTGCAATACCTTTTGCTATCTAACTTGCTCTTATCACAAACAACAAAAATGTCTGGCTGCAAAACTGTCTTGACATCAAGCTCTTCTTCCTCACCAAATAAAACATCAAAAGGTGCGATGTATACATTACAAGGCTTGTCCCTAAAAAACTGCCACAAAAGACCAAATAGGTTACCTACAACCCTCTGATGAATTTCAGAGGGTGATGCTAAAAGATAAAGTTCACCATTTATGAGTTCATACCTTTTCCTGTCATTCAATGACACATAGTCCCTGTAAGTATAACCCTTGTTCAGTTCTGCTTCCATAAAAAACACCTGCCATATTTTTTGCTACTTTTATTCATTCCCGTTTCTACTCATCTGGCTCTGGAGCCTCTCTGTCAGAGCTTTTGCAGCGTTATAACCCATCTTCTTTTGCCTATTGTTCATCGCAGCAACCTCAACAATTATTGCCAAATTCCTTCCTGGCCGAACTGGTATCACAAGCGTAGGCACTTTTATCCCCAATATCTCTATGTATTGGTCATGAAGACCAAGTCGTTCATATTCTTTGTCAGTCTTCCAGGTTTCCAGTTGTATTACAAGGTCGATTCTCTCAGAGTCTTTTACACAACCAACGCCAAAAAGGTTTTTCACATCCAAAATGCCAATTCCTCTTATCTCTATCAAGTGCCTGATAATCTCTGGAGCTTCGCCAACAAGGGTCTTTTCAGAGACTTTTCTTATCTCAACTGCATCGTCTGCAACCAAAATATGACCTCTTTTTACAAGTTCCAAAGCAGTCTCGCTCTTTCCAACACCGCTTTCCCCAAGCATCAAAACACCCTCACCATACACATTTACAAGTGTGCCATGACGAGTTATCCTTGGTGCAAGCTCATGTGTCAAGAACGTGCTGAGGTTTGTCATAAACCTGGTTGTAACCTCACTTGTTCTCAAAAGAGGAATTCCATACTTCTTAGAAAATTCTAAAAACTCATCAAATGGCTCCTGGTTTGATGTAATTATCACACAGGGGATGTCTCTTTGAAAAAGTTTTTCAATTGCGTTTCTTCTCTGTGTTTTTGTCATTGTCTTCAAATATGCCATCTCAGAGACACCTATAATTTGAACACGTTGCTCATCAAAATATTCAAAAAATCCCATAAGCTGAAGAGCTGGACGGTTTAGGTTCATGTCCTTAATCTTTCTCTCTTCTATATTAGGTATCTCTGTCAAACACTCTAAATTTAGTTCCTTTATTATCTTCCCAACTGTTGTGTAGAACAACTTTTCATCTCATCCTTTCATTTCAGTTAGTTTTTATCCTTTTCAAAATAGTTTTTAAATGCCAATCTTTTCTTTTATCTTTAGTGCAACATCATACGGAATATCAGCAGCCTTCACAATCTCTTCTATGCTTGCCTTTCTCAGATTATCTATAGAACCAAATGTTCTGAAAAGCTTGAGTTTTCTCTTTTCGCCAATCCCTTCAATCTCGTCAAGTATAGACTCATAAAGGTGTTTTTTCCTCAGTTCTCTGTGATATTTCACTGCAAACCTGTGAGTCTCTTCTTGGATTGTAGAAATTAATTTGAAAACAAGACCATCTTTTTGGATACTAAGCTCTTGACCATTATAAATTAAATCCCTTGTCTTGTGCCTGTCATCTTTGACCATACCAGCAACTGGAATATTAAAACCTAAAGACCTCAAAACCTCAACTGCAGCATTTACCTGGTTTTGTCCACCATCTATTAAAATGAGGTCTGGTAAGCGGCCATGTTTCTCAAGGTTTGTAAATCTTCTTGTCAAAACCTCCTTCACGCTTCTTATATCATCCTGACCTTCAAAGCTCTTTATCTTAAACTTTCTGTAAAGGTCCTTGTTAAATTTACCTTCCTCAAATACAACAAGTGTTCCAACATTGTCAGCCCCCGCAAGATTAGAGATGTCATAACTTTCTATCTTTTCTATGTCATGATCTATATTGAGCATGTTTTTGAGGCGTAAAAGAGCTTCAATGTAATAGTTTTCTATCCTCTGTTTATTGACAAGCGAAATCTCTGCGTTCTTTTTTGCCATCTCAAGAAGCTGTTTTTTCTCACCTTGTTTTGGAACAACAATTTTAGCTTTAAAACCGTATAGCTTTTCAATCATCTTTTCTATATTCTCGCCATTTCCAACCTCGTGTGGAAGTATAATCTCTTTTGGGACAGCCACAACATCTGAGTAGTACTGCTCTAAAAACCTTTCAAATACCTCTTCATCATTTTTTAAAACAAATTCCTCTTTATTGATTAGCTTTCCATTTCTGATTATCAAAACAACTATGCAAATGTTGGAAGAATCCTCTGCATAGTTTATCACATCCTCGCTTCTATCATCAGCATAAATAACCTTCTGTTTTGTAATAATCTGCTCAAGGCTTGTAATCTTGTTCTTTATCTCTTGAGCCTTTTCAAACATGAGATTGTCTGCATACTCAAACATCTTCTTTTTCAGCTCTTCAACAATCTCATCACCTTTACCACTTAGCACTTTTACTGCCTTTTCAACAAGTTTTTGATATTCTTCTTCAGGAATATCCCCTTTGCAAACCCCAAGACACCTTTCTATATAAAAATTCAAGCAAGGTCTGCCCTTGCCAAGCTGGTCAGGAAACTTTCTTTTGCAGGTCCTCAGCATAAAAAGGCTTTTTAAAAGCTCAATTGTCTGCTTAACAGAATACCCGCTTACATATGGTCCAAAATACTTTGCGCCGTCTTTTTCAACCTTTCTTGTTGTGACAAGTCTTGGAAACATCTCATTCGTAATTTTAATATACTGATAGTTCTTGTCATCTCGTAAAAGCACATTGTACTTTGGCCTGTATTCTTTGATTAGATTGCACTCTAAAATCAAAGCTTCAACCTCTGTGTCTGTAACAATATACTCAAAGTCTTTAATTTTTTTTACCATAAGCCTTGTTTTGGGCGTCATGTCGGAGTTTTGAAAATACTGTCTTACCCTGTTTCGCAAGTTGACCGCCTTGCCCACATATATAACCTTTCCATTCTCATCTTTCATTATATAAACGCCTGGAGTTGTCGGAAGGTTTGCAAGTTTTTCCTGCAATGTCAGCATCTTTTGCCCTCTCCTTCACTGTCTTTAAAAAACTCTTTATTGAATCATTTAACCAGAATAATCTACTGGGTTTGGTTTTTCTCTGTTATTGTCACCTTTATGTAAGAAGGAGATACCTCTACATCCTCAATATTGTTCGGATTTTCAAGCACAAGTGGCAAGCTATAATTGCCTTGTGTTAAATTCGAAACATCAACATATGCTTTAAACGAGGAAAAATCAATCGAATTTTGATTGCTCTGGGAATACTCTATCTTAAGCGTCACCTTATCAGGGTTTAGCTGGGCTAAATACTGGTTGCTTAAACCTCTCACCTCAACCGGGACGGTAATTGATTTCTGGACAATTGAATCAGTATAGATTGTTATTACAACTTGCTTGACATTGTCCAAAGCTTTAATATTTTTTGGAATATTAAAATCAAACTGGAATGTTGAAATATTTTCTAACATTCGTGTGTCAATTGTTCCCACAACAATTTCATTCAAAGAATTTATATCCTCTTCTTTCCCCGCAACATTAATTGTTGACGGTTTTAGTACAATCTTTGATATAACCTTATTTGGCGGAAGCTGACCTTTGAACTTTACAGTAAGCGGTACCTGTTTTGTCTTTAAGATGTCTACATACACATCTATACTTTTTTGAGACAGATCAAAAAGTGATGTTATATCCTTGCCGTTTGAGTCTAAAATTTTAACAGGAACAGAAGCCTTAAACGACCTGTCATTAAGGCTTAAGTTTAGCTGAGCAATACACTTTGAAATCTCTTTTATATCACTCTCAGCACCTTTTATGCTTATGACGTTTGGCTCTTCTTGATAGCCATTTATTATGTACCCTTTCTTAGGATTCCCGTTTATTTCAACTGTGACATCTTTTTGGATTGTTACAAGATTGTCAATGTTTACTACTACACTTTTTGGATAAATACTCTCTATATTGATTCTATGGTAAGGATTATTTATATTAATTGGAAGTTTCATTTCACCTGTCTGTCTTACATTAGTAAAATCAACCACTGCTTGAATATTCTTCTCATCCACCTTGCTGAGCTCATCCTGAGTTCCGCTAACAACTATCCTTACTTCTTTTGTATCAGACTCTGTCATAACAAGCCCTTTTGATAAAGTTGAAATATTATAGCGTATTGGCACAATTATCTCTCTTTTCTTTATAGGATTTATGATGCTATTTATATAAAACCACAAAATGATAGCAATAAAAACTGACAAGACCTTCAGCCAGAAAGTGTCATCTTTGGGTTTTCTAAGCTCAATCTTCTTCAAATCTTAACGCCTCCACCTAAATATATTAAGACCGTTCTTCTCTTTCTCAACTTTCAAAGGCCTGAGCAGTATCTTTCTCAAAGCCTCAGGACCTAAGTTTCGTGTAAGTCCTCCGTTGTACGCAACAGATATAATCCCTGTTTCCTCTGACACAACTATTGCAGTTGCATCAGAGTTTTCTGAAATACCAAGTGCCGCTCTGTGGCGCGTACCAAGTTCTTTGCTTATGTACCTGTTCTCTGAAAGAGGCAAAAAACATGCAGCAGCTTTTATCTTTCCATCTCTTATAATCACTGCACCGTCGTGTAATGGTGTGTTCGGAATGAAGATATTAATAAGAAGCTGGGACGATATCTCTGAGTCAATTATTATCCCTGTGTTGATTATATCACCTATCTTTGTCTGCCCTTCAATCACAATCAATGCTCCAATTTTATTTTTTGAAAGATACATCACAGCTTTTATAATCTCCTCAACACTATTTTGCCACTTTAAAAGTGTCTCTTCGTCAGACCCAACCCAAAAAAACTTTCCCCAAATTTTGCTCCTTCCAATCTCCTCTAAAGCGCGTCTTAGCTCTGGTTGGAAGACTATTAAAAGCGCCAAAACACCGTATGAGAGCGTATTCGTCAAAAGCCAGTTTATAACATTCAGGTTCAGCCATTTGCTAACCTGAGTTATAATTATCAAAATCACAATTCCTTTTATTAGCTGATACGCTCTTGTGTCCTTTATCCACACAATTATTTTGTATATCACAAATGACACAATTGCAATGTCAATAATATCAAACGGTGTTATCCTGATAAGAGATATATTTCTTAAAAACTCCTGAATATAAAAAGAAAAGTCTTTCAACAAATCAAATTCCCCCACTGCTTTTTTAGATATTTCCTAAATATACATACATCAAATATTTCTTTGCAATTTCTCTGAGTTTAAATAACGTCTCTTTTGGCGTTGGTGGCAAAGTCATTTTATATCTCGGGAAATACCTGGTCAAATGCAAAGGAATCCTATCGTCAATTGAAGAAAGCCACTTTGCAAGATTTTCTATCTCTTCTTCAGAATCGTTTAAGGTTGGAATTATAAGCGTTGTTATCTCAATGTGAATCTTTTGGCTACAGATTTCAATAAACCTCTTGACACTTTCCAAATCACCCCTGCACACCTTCTTGTAAAACTCATCATTGAAGGCCTTCAAATCGATGTTTGCAGCATCAATGACCTCAAGAAGTTCCAAAAGTGGCTCTTCATTTAAATACCCATTTGTGACAAGGACAGTTTTAAACCCCTCTTCTTTAAACCTCTTTGCAACATCTAAGACATATTCAAACCAAATTGTCGGTTCATTGTAGGTAAATGCAATGCCAATACAGTCTTTGTCTTTCTTCGCAAGCTCAATTAAACGTTCTGTATCAACTTCAAATACATTGGGAGTAAGCTGGGAAATCTCATAGTTTTGGCAGTGCAAGCATTTAAATGAACATCCAAATGTTCCTATTGAAAGTATACTTGAACCAGGGTAAAAGTGATAAAGTGGCTTTTTCTCTATCGGGTCAAACGCAATTGAAGATATATATCCATAGTTTAATGAGTAGAGCTTGCCATCAACATTTTGTCTTGCCCTGCAAAAACCAGTATTGCCAGGCAAAATCACACACCCATGCGGACAGAGCTTACACCTTACCTTTTTATTTTCCAATTTTTCATAATACCTTGCTTCTACCATTTCTCATACTTCTCCTTACTTGTGCCTTTCAACTGTAAACCTTTCTATCTCAAAATCTTCTCTGTCATAGTCAATCCCAGCCTTTTGGCAGGCAATCCTGAGCTGCTGCTGAACAGTGTCAACACCCTCTAAATCAGGAAGCAAAAGCCCCTGTCTCACACCCTTTTTGACTATTACACCATACTTTTTGGGGTCAAGCTCCGACCTTGATGTCACCTTCTCAGGTGTGCTCAAAATATCAACATCATACACGAGAGAATCAAGCTCATCTTCTGTGACCTCTTCAAACCTTGGGTCATGAAAACCCGCTGCAACAGCATTTCGGATTATTTCTTTTGCAATGTTTTCTTGGGTAGGATAAATTGTGCCTATACATCCTCTCAAATTTCCATCCTTTTTAATTGACACAAAAACCCCTGCTCTTTCTTTTAGCATCCGTTCTGTAACATAATCTGGTATATAATCCATATACCTTCTGTGCTTTACATAGTACTCCAAGCTCTCTCTTGCAAGTCTTATATACTCATCTTCATTTTCTCTGATTTTTTTGAGTCTTTGTTCTTTTTTAATAGCTATCTCATCAAGAAGGGATGTTGTAGAACCTTTTTGGTAAAATCCGGCAACACAGTATCCTACTCCAAACGGTCCTTCATAAGAGTAAACTTTCGATTCTACCTCATAGCCGTCAAATGCCCCAATTAACACCTTTATTGACCTAAAACCACACTCTGCAGCTCTTTCATAAAATTCAGGTTCTATATCATAAAGACCCTTTATGTCACTTTTTTGCAAAAGATCAACCAATAGCTTGTCAAATTCAACACCTTCTTTAGCAAACCCATAAGGACCGTCCTCTTTCAGCTTGTGTGAAAGGTCACCAGAAGCAATAATTAAACTTCTTTTTCCATGCTTTTCAAGAGCTTTTCTTATTATCATTCCATACCTATACAGTTTTATATCATCAACCATACAGTACGCTGTGTGAATGAGTTCAAAGTCTCTATATTTTTTGGTTACAAAATACAGTGGGACCATTGCACCATGGTCAAGCTCACGTGAAATTCCATATCTTCTCTCAATCTTGTCTGTCACAAATCCAACGCTCAAACCCTCTTTTTTGCTCATCTTTGCTATATCTTCAACTATTTTTAGGTTATTGTGGAACTTAAATTCAACTCCCCGCACACCCCATCTTGTAAGGCTACCTTCAATGGTAGGCTTGTCATTTAAAAAGAAGACATCTGAAAAGATAGGCGCATGCGGTGATATAACAACAACTACATCAGGCTTGTACTCTAAAATCTCATCTGTCACTTTTTCCAATGCTTCTAAAGTTGCCTGACATTTTTTCTCTTCTCCGTTTCCAATTTTGTCAATTAGAATTGGTGGATGTGGCAACAAATATCCTACCATTTTTGACTGCCCCTTACTTTGATTTTTTTCAAGTTTTCATATATAATATTTTACCCTTTTTTTGTGTCTGCTTCTACTATTCAAATGTTAAAAAGTTGTTACAAATTGCAAAACAAAAAGGCCAGCTTCGAAATTGATTAAAAGCCGGCCTTTATTTAAAAATTGATGTTGGATAATATTTAAATTTTATCAAGTACTCCCTTCAAATACTCAAACCCAAGCCTCAATCCCTCTTTTACTTTTTCTTCAGTCCCCTCATATTCTGGGTCCTCATGTTCTATGCTTACAACAAAGCTGTAGCCGTTTTGTTTTAGCTCTTTCAAAAATGCTTTCCAATCAATCTCGCCACGACCTGGCATTCTGTATACCCAGTAGCCCATATCCCAAGCATTTTTCCTTTGAATTTGGCTACCAAAAATCGAAAATTTATTGAGCTTGTCTTTCAAAATCTGAGTATCCTTTGCATGGACATGGAATATTTTGCCTTTGAACTCTTTTATGACCGAAACAGGGTCAATCCCAAGCCAAAGAAGGTGTGACGGGTCAAGGTTCAAACCAAAATTGTCATACGGAAGCCTTGAGAACATCTCCTCCCAAAGCTCAGGTGAGTATGATATTGTCCCCATCCATCCACCATTTGGGTTCCAGCCTGGCATTGGGCAGTTTTCTATTATAATAGAAACTCCTTTTTCCTTTGCATACTCCAAAATCTCTTTAAACACAATCTCAAACTCATCAAAGTTTTCCTTGATTGTCTTGTTATAGTTTCTCCCAACAAAGGTCCCGACATACTTGACACCAAGAAGATTTGCTGCATCAATCACCTTTTTTAAATGATCATGGTAAGATTTTCTTATCACAAGGTCAGGGTGCAGGTTGTTGTCATAGTATGCAAGAGAAGAAATTTGCATATTGTTCTGCTCAAAAAGTCTTTTGATTCTTTCTGCTTCATCTTTTGTAAGGTTTGCAACATCTAAGGTTGTGCTCGAGTAGTCTCTTGTGTTTTTCACAGGCCAGCATGCAACCTCTAACATTTCAAATCCAACACCTTTTGCCCATACAACCAAATCATCTAACTTCATATTTGGAAGGCACGCTGTCAAAAATCCAAGTTTCATCTTTTAAAACTCTCCTTTCACATTCAAAGGATTTATCAGCTACTAATAATCAATCTTAACAACTTTGCCAGTTTTAGCTGACTCAAAACATGCAAAAACAACCTTCATTGTCTTAAGTCCCTCTTCACCAGAAATTTTTGGCGGGGTGTTCGTCAAAATAGAGTTTATAAACTCATCCATAACACCTGACTTTGTCTGCTTCTCGTTTGTCTGCATTGTGTCAAGTTCAAAGTATGCTTTCTGTCCATTTGCATACCTTATTATCATCGAAAACCTTGGGTCACCATAAAGAGTGATTGACCCTTTTTCGCAGTATATAATTGTTGAATTGTCTTCACTCCCTGGATATGTCCAAGAAGCTGTCACAGTCCCAATTGCACCACTTTGAGTTTTTAAGATGCAAACAGCATTGTCATCAACGTCTATTAGCTCTCCGTTTGGATACCTCTTTGCAAGCGTTGTGACAAATGCAGCTGCTTCAACAAACTCTTCACCAAGTAAGAACCTCATCAAGTCAATCTTGTGAACACCCAAATCTCCCATGCTGCCAAATGTAGCTTTCTCTTTGTGGAAAAACCATGTATCGGGTTTGTCTGAACTCCAGCTCTCAGGTCCACCATGACCGAAGGTAGTTTTAAAGCTTAAAACTCTGCCAAGCTCACCACTTTGAATAATCTGCTTTGCTTTTATATGAGCTTTATTGAACCTCTGGTTGTGAGCTATCATCAAAAACTTTCCTGTCTCCTTTGCTGTATCCACCATCTTCTTACACTCGTCAATAGTTGTTGCCATTGGTTTTTCACAAAGAACGTGTGCCCCTGCTTTCAAAGCCTTTATTGTAGCATCTGCATGAATACAGTTAGGTGCAGCAACAACAACAGCATCAGGTTTTTCTTCATTTAACATTGTCTCATAGTCAGCATACACTTTTGGTACATCAAACATCTTTGCTACTTTTTCTGCATTTATCAAATTATTATCACAAACAGCAACAAGATCAACATTTTCATTAGACTTTGCCTCAGGTGCGTGTCTGTGCTTTGTAATTGAACCACAGCCAATTATCCCAAGCCTTACTTTTAACATCTCAGCATTCCTCCCCTGCTTGTGTAAATGATTACACAATAATTATATTACAAAATGTAATCAATTACAATGAGTTTAAAAACAAAAAGTGCTTCATGCCGATTCTCTTGTTTTTATCTCATGGGGAAGAATAAACTTTTCTTTTGAAAAGCTATTTGGATTTTCTAAGCTATTTATTAAAATCTCTGCTGCCTTTTCTCCAATGTCATACATTGGCTGAGCAACTGTTGTTATGCTTGGCTCATAAAGCCTTGAAATCATAATATTGTCAAACCCTGTCACTGCAAACTCGTCTGGTATTTTAAGTCCTACTGCCTTTGCTGCCTTTATTGCTCCCACTGCCATAAGGTCAGATGAACACGCTACTGCGTCATACTTTTTTGTGCAAAGAAGAGTTTTTAGCCTTTCATAAATCTCTGCCCAGCCATAGCTGCACCTTATGACATTTTCTTCTTTAAACTCTATACCATTTTTCTCAAGCGCTTGCCTGTAGCCTTCTTTTCTCTCATTTTCTGAAGGAATTCCCTCATTTCCTATTGCACAAAGGATATTCTTTTTTCCTTTTTTTATGAGATAATCTACAATGTCAAAAAAGGCCTTCTTATGGTCTATAAGTACGCATGATGTGTCTAAAAATTGGTAAAATTCACAGGCTTGAACAATCTTTTTCGGGTCAATCTCAAGGACTGCATCTTTGTCAATCTTCGCAGAAGCAATTATTGCCCCGTCAACCTGTTTTCTTTCTATGAGCTTCAGATACTCTGAAGCAACCTCAGGACTGTTCCCTGTTGTGCAAAGAAGTATTCCATAATCGTACTTTCTTGCAGTGTCTTCAACCCCTTTTACCACACGGGCAAAATATGCATTGGCTATAGTAGGTAAAATAACTAATATCAGGTTTGATTTGTCCTTTCGGAAGTTTCTTGCAAGAAGGTTGGGCTTAAAGCCAAGCTCTTCTATAGCCTTAAGTACTCTTTGGCGTGTCTCTTCTGAGACTTTATTTGAATTGTTCAAAACCCTCGAGACTGTTGCAACAGAAACTCCTGCCTTTTTTGCAACATCCTTTACAGTTGGCATTTTACACCCCCAAAAATTTATATTACTGTCTCTATTTTATACCTTTCAAACCATCTATTCAATATCTGTTATTCTATTCCTAAAAATCATGGCTCTCTTTTGAAGAAAAATTCTTTTTTCTTCTGATCTTCTGGTAAATCAAGATTATGCAGAGCAAAGTAAAGAATGTAGCAAGCACAAAGGGAAGCAGTTTTGAAAAGCTATAACACTGCCCTGCAATTGCTCCAACTGGCATTGAAAAAAGAGATATTAAAAACATTGAAATTGAAAGAACATGTGCCCTTCTTTGGTCATCAACAGAGTTTGCAAGGATTGCATCCACAAATGAGTAATAAATTGCAGCCCCAATCGCCCCAAGGATTGTGACAACTATCATGAGGAAAAAGCCAAAAGCTCCAGGCTTTGTTACTAAAATTAGAGCATTTGAAATGGTTATAAAAAGCATACCCCAAAACAATATTGTATCGTGATTTTTCTCTTTCAGTTTTGGTATGAGAAAGATTATAAAAATAAGTGTGACAATACTCCACAGAGTCGGAAATAGAGAGATAATATCATCTGGGTAATTGAGCCCTTCGCTAAGATATATGTTCTTATAAGTATCTCTAAGAGGTTGTTGAATAAAAGAAATAACCATATAAAGTAAACATAGTAACAAATGAAAAAAACCCCTTGTGTTATAATTTAATTTAAGAGAAAACCACAACAAAACACAAGGGGGAAAAGATATACTCATGAATATTAAAGCACAAAATAAGAAATTTTTAAAGCTACTTTTTGTAGTGAAAAAGGTTACTGAAGCTCTGACAAGGAGAATAAAGCACAATAGAAGAGGACGCCCAAGGAAATTTAATTTGTTTCAAATAATAGCTTGTCTGGTTTACAAAGTTAAGAAGGGGATAAAGAGTTTCAGAGAATTAGAATATCGAATAAATCAAGACACAGAGTTTAAGCAAGTAGTAGGTATAGAAGAAAGTCCGGACTATTCATATTTTGCGAAGTTGTCAAGAAAAATAGAAAAAGAATACATGCAAGATATAAAAGACATATTAATAGCTAAGATAGAACCTGATATGAGTATAGCGATAGTAGATTCTACACCTTTGAGAAGTGCCAAAAATGATTCAGAAGCAAAAATAGGTATACATATTACAATAGGATTTTACAGGGGATACAAATTACATCTTTTGTGTACAGGTAAAGAAGAAGTAATACCACTTTTCTGGATTTTAACAGGGGCAAATGAACATGACTCAAGACAAGAAGAGCTTTTATATAGGGCATGGGGCTTTGGCTGTGAGATTGTATTAGCAGATGCGGGATACGATTGTAGCAGATGGTTTAATATAGCAAATGAGCTTAAGGTTAAATTTGTTGCTGGGATAAACAAAAGAAACATGAAAGATAAAAACAATGTTAAGAATGTTTTTAGAAGAAATAACATAAGATTTTTAGAAACTGAAGAGGGCAAAAAGCTATACAAGCATAGAACAAAGATTGAAAGACTATTTAGTAAATTAAAAGGTGAATATAATCTTGAGAATGTAAGGCTCAGGAGGTTTAAGAATTATAAAAGGTATATTGATTGGATACTAATTACTTTTTTGTTTGAGCAACTTCTCAGAAAAGTAGAAGGTAAGAAGTTTTCTTTCGCATATGAATGGAATCAATAACTTTTGCTCATTTTATGTATTATTGGTAATAATTTTTATTCAACAACCTAAGTATCTCTAAATATAAGTGCCACGTTTCCAAATATAACAACCAGAACTATTAAAAGAAGGTCTTTGTTTTTTATCATGTATTTTACGCTTTCAAGCCATTCAGAAAACTTGTGACTATCACCATTGTTGTTCTCCTCAACAAGCTTTTGTCCAACTGAGCTCTCAAGGGTTATAAGGTGTCTTACAACTATCAATATATTTACTAAAATTCCAAATACAAGCACAGTACCTTTTGTTGCTGCAATCAACCCATATTTTGCAACAAGCACACCCATCAAAGGTGCAAAAAGGTTCCCCATGTTCCATACAAAAACGGTGACAGAGTATATTGCAACCCTTTCATTCTCTGTTGCATCTTCCATTAACAAAAGTCGCCAAGCAAGTTCAGAGATTCTCATAAGACCGTTGAAGATTGTAGCTATCAAAAACCACACAAAGCTTTTGGCAAAGAAGAAGATATAGGCATACACGCACCATGCTAAAAAATCACCTATGAGAAGGACTTTTTTTCGTCCAAACCTATTCACAAGCATACCAGCAAATGGTGAGGTAACAAGCATTACTAAGTTCAAAATTGTAGAAAGAAGGCCTATCTGATAGTCCTTTACCCCAAGCCTTGTCATGTAAAGAGAAGAGTAGATGATAAACATAGCGTAGGGAATAGTGAATATTGGCTCAAACAGCAAAATTTTTTTGGCATTTGGATTTATTTCTTTAAAAGCTGCAATTAACTGCTCTATCTGTGCCTTGATTTTTACCATAACAATCACCCCAAAAATACAAAAACACTATAGCTGGCTATTGCCTTTATCAAAGCTCTCCACCAATTTTAATATTATTAATTCCCTCTCTTTTCGCACGATTATAAATTTGGTGTAAATATTCCATTTCTAAATCCTGTATACCGCAAAGTTTGCTATCTAAAACATCAGGTGTGTATTTGTAAGGCTTTATAACATAGAGCTTTGCGTTTTTAAGCCACCTTGCAATCTCCAAGATATCCTCAATGGTATGAAGATTTTTGTTGACGGTTGTTCTAAATTCATAGTCTATTTGAGAGTTTATTAGAAGATTAACTGATTCCTCAATTTTTTTAATATCTTTAAATCCTGTAAGCTCAGGGTATTTTCTGAGTGGTGCTTTTATGTCCATTGCTACATAGTCTAAAAGATTTTCTTTCAAAAGTTTCTGTAAAACCTCTGGTCTTGAACCGTTTGTGTCAAGTTTGACAAGAAGATCTCTTTGCTTTATCTTTTTTATAAACTCTGTCAGATACTTTTCATTCAAAGTTGGCTCTCCGCCCGTGATGCACACAGCGTCAACTATACCTTTTCTTTTGTCCAAATACTCAAAAAATATACTGTCATCCATAAAATCTCCTTTGAAGTTTACAAGCTGGGAGTTGTAGCAAAATGGACACGAAAAATTGCAGCCACCAAAAAAACAAGTAGCTGCAATCTTTTTCGGATAATCAACAGTTGATATCTTCATAAAATCAACAAGCATGAAAATAAACTCCTTTTTGTATATTGTTGATCTTTGCGCTAAAAATGCGTATATTTTATTTTAACCTCTAAACTCTTAAATTTGCAAACCTCTAAATTGGTTAAAAAAGAAAAAAAGAAGACTTATTCAAGTTTTTTTCTGACCAAATTTAAGTTTTGCTCATCCTTGCAGTAAAATTCAAAGTCACAGCCTGTGCAATCTTTTCTTTCTATAGATTCTTCAATGAGCTTTAAAACATCTTCTCTTGTCTTGATACCTCGTATTTCATCAATTGTTTTCATAACATCCTCAAGGTGTTCATCTTCTATTTTATAGTCAAACATTTTTCCTTCTCTTAGCCAGCATATGGATGAATGTACATCTTTTTTTGGTTCTCTTTCTAATATCGCCTTTGTGTAAATAAATAGCTGTGGAATGTACATTGCAAACTTATTGTGGTCAAAATGTAAGTTTGTTTTAAAATCCAAAAGATAAACCCTATCAGGAAGATGATATATCTTGTCTATTACACCATATATTATTTGATCTCCCAACTTCAGATAAAAAGGCATTTCGCTCTCTTCTTTTACTACGTCATTTTTAATTGAATCAACAAATGGGCTGTTAAAAAAGTTGTAAACAAGACTTTTGATTAAATTTTCATCTTCAAACCCATTCTCAGCCATTGCCAAGGCTATGTTTTGATTTAGGCTATCTAACTTGTCAAGCGATGTAAGTTCAAGTACTCTATGGATGGTTGTACCAAGCAGTTTTGCATTCTGAGAGATCTCAAGTTTTGTATTTGTCTCATCAAAAATGGGCAAGCCCATTATATACTTGAAAGCAAAAAGTGCCCTGCAATTTTTAAAATCTATTATGTGCGTAGGTGATAGATACCTGAACCTGTTTTCAAATCTATCTGCCATGATTGTGGTTGGAAGATAAGATTTAGTATGAACCTCAAAGCTTTTGCAAAAATCTTTTTCCAATTTTTCGTTATCTTTTAAATCAATCTTCTCATATTCAATGCCTATTCTCTCTGCTGCTTCAATAATTTTGGAAAGTTCAATCTCATCAGCAAATGACTTTGATCCACCTCTTTTTTTGCCAACAGGTTTTACAGTTGAATTTACTATAAAAAGTCCTGCCATTGGCCTTGTTATTGCAACATAGAAAAGCCTTTTTAGCTCTTGTTTGTCCTGAACATTTGCAATGTCTTTTACCACCTTATATTCATCCTTCATCCATATAGGTGCTATTACATATTCCTTATATTGAACATTATAGCTACCCTTTAGCTTCGGATTTCTCATAACTGGCCCCTGTGTACTCTCACCAAGCCCGATTAAAAACACAATTGGAAAGCTCAATCCTTTTGCCGAATGAATGCTCATTAAAATACTACTATCACTCAAACTTTTACCAAACTGAAGCCTTTCGTTCTGAAGATTTATAAATTTTTCCAGATCATCAACCGAAAAACTTGCGCTCTCTTCTACCAAATCGTAAAACAACCTGACATTTTCATATGCCGGTTTACCAAAGATATTATAGACTTTGGAACTATATTCAAAAAGTTCTTCAAACTCGTACAGAATCTCAGATAGTTTTTTAATATAAAGGCTTTCCCGTGCCTTTGAGATGAAATTTTTTAAGTCATCAGGAACAAGGTCTTGCAACTGCGTTATAGTGCTAAAAAGCGCTTCATGTTGATTTACACCAAAAATCGGGTTTGAAAGAAGCTGCATATAAGCTGATTTTTTGCAAGGGCTTTGCAGCACATTCAAAAGCCCCCAAAGAGGTACAACTTCTCTTTGTTGCAAAAGCCCTCTTTTGAAGTTTATCTCAAGTGGAATGTTATACTTTTCAAAAACCTCTTTGTAAATGTGCACAATACTCTGAATTTTTCTTGAAAGAATTGCAAAATCAGAGTATTTAACTTTTCTTTTTGGTGCGCCACCAATGCTTATCTCAAATTCGTTTTCTACCATTTCTTTTATTGTCTTTGCAACAAAGTGAGCTTCATTTGTAGCTCTATTCTCACTTGTTGGATTTAAAATTTCAACAATCTTCAAAAAACCATCTGCACTGTAGAAATATTTAAGAGGCTTGTAATTAGGAAAAAGGATTTTGCTAATTGCGTCAATCTTTTGACCTAAAGCTGAATTTGTTCTGTAGTTTGTGTCAAGCTCATAAATTATGTTTGATGTTTCTGCCGCCTCATCAAAAACAACAGGTTCTGCACCTTGAAAACGATAAATAGACTGTTTTTTGTCACCAACATAGATTATGTTCTCACAAATATTTTCAAAGATTGTTTTTTGCAAAAAGTTTGAGTCCTGAAACTCATCAACAATAAGGTATTTAAATTTAGAATTTATATCGGCTTTGACCTCAGGAATTTGCAGAAGCTTCGCAGTTCTTTCCAAAATTAGGTCATAAGTAATTTCTTTCAAAAATTCCTTGTCCAGCATCTCAGCTATGTGGTCAAAGATATAGGCAACCTCTGGGTCCAAAGGAATTGCTTTTTGAATGTACTTTGCTGAATTTGAATACTCTTCAATCAAGCCCTGAAGAAGATGAAAATACTCTTCAATAAAAAACTTTTCTAATGGTAATTTATCCAAAACAATTGGAACAACCGAAAGATAATTGTCTATGAATTTGTAATAAAGTGCATTCAGTTCAGGCACTATCTTGAAGTTTGCATCAACTTTTGCTCTCATCCAGAAAAACCTCAAAAGATACATACAAAAGGAATGTATTGTTTTTATGTGTGAAGTTTGAATCTTTGATATTGTCATGATGTCAATATTTTTCTGTCGTGCTTTTGAGATTATCCTGCTTTTTAGCTCCCTTGCAGCCTTTTCTGTATATGTTATTGCCACTACCTCCTGTGGCAGGGCTTTGTCTTGCTCTATCAAATCTACGTACAAATTTGCAATTCTCTCTGTTTTACCACAACCAGCAGAGGCAGTATACATTGATACCTTCGGCATTTTAATCACTTTCCCCTTTTTATGTTCTTCAGAATTTTCAATATAAAATGCACACATGATTGTACTCACATCTAAAACAATTTTTTATTGGATGTTTTTTTTGGTAAAGCTCAGGGTCATGAAGTCTTTGAAGCAGGTCTTTTAAAGTCTTCAAACTCTCTTCTGTTTTGTTGTCAAGCTCTTCTTGAGGGCTATTTTCATATATCACAAACCTTGGCGATTCATAAAGAAATATTGCTGCAACCTTTTCTAAATTGAAAACATACTTAGCAAGCCAGAGCTTGTCTATCTCGTTCCATTTATTTGAATGTTTTGCTTTCACAAATCCGAAAATCTCTTCATTACCCACTTTTATAGCAAAGTTTGGAAAAAGCTGAACCTCAAACCCTTCAAAGTTTTGTCTTATTAAAAGATTGTGCTGTCCAATGTTTTGTGGGATAAACTCTTTCACGCCACTTTTGAACATACCTTCAGCTATCTCAATTGCTATCTCCAATATATTTTCTGCAGATTTCCTTTTTACAACATCATTTGCGGTATATCTTAAGTTTTGAAGAATAAAATCATAAGTTTCTTGTGGCTGAGCAAAAGACAAAATTTTCTGGATACTCATATATAGCACTCTCAAGTTTGAAGAAAAGAAAGAATCATCTTCTTTTATCTGGTCAACTGAGAATTTTTTGAATGCAAATTTCAAAGGACACTCATAAAGATAAATCAGCTCTCTGTCTTTGATTTGGACAATTTCTGGCACATGTATCCTCTTTTCATCTTGACTTTTTGAAACTCTGTTTGCATTTTTGATTAGCTTGTGTTCTTTATGAGTAACAATTTCATGGTCTGGTAAATAGTTGTTTTCAATTTCAACAATATCAATTCCTTCTAATTCCAAAAACGGACTTTTGCCAAGATCTTGCTGATAAAAGCGTGGGTATGACATATAAACCTCATAGGAATTAAGAATACTTCTGAAACTTACTAATTCCTTTTGAAAGTTGTAATCAAAATCCTTTATCTCATCAAGCCCAAGCTCAAGCTTTATCTGATTATTCATCAAAAAGCCCTCAAGCCTTGGCTTTGGCAGAATGTCATCTGATAGCCCTATAAAGTACACCTTTTCATAGTCAGAACCTATCGCGTCCTGTGGCAGAAGAATGTCTATCCCATTTAAAATCTTAATAGAAACATCTACCATCTTCTGTGAAAGGACTGTCTTAAATATATCAAGAAACTCCTCAAATGTATAGTCAAATTGAAACTCGCTGCTACTTTTACAGCCATTTTCAAAAACCTCATTCAAGGCATAAAATGCCTTTAAAAACTCAATATCGTTTACAAATTCAGCAGTTTTTGTTATCCCAAGCCTTTCAAAAACTTTTTTGGTTTGCAAAAGCCATGAACTATATGGTTTTGGCGATGTTTCATAATCCTTTTTTATTCTTCTAATTTGATTATAAACTCTTTGGATTTTAATGAGATTTTCTCTTTCTTCATCAAAAGAAAATATACTAAGTAAAAACTCAAGCTCTTCCAGTATACTTCCTATTTGCTCAAAATCCATAATGTGAACATCTTTAATTTTCTCAAACAAAATCTCAAAGTCTGCTTCTTCTTTGTTCAAAAATCTGTGAGTAACAAGACTTTCAAATTTCTTTTTATCAAATTCAGAACCTAAAAATTCTATCAGGTCCAAGACAAACTTGATAAATCCAAACTCTAAAAGACTTTTTTGATAGTCAAAGTTTATGGGCAAAAGTTCTTCCTGAAAGCTCTTTGCTAAAATATCTTTGTATCTGTTTATGTTTGGCACAACAACTGCTGCCTTGCTAAAGTCAATTCTGCCTTCAAGATAATCCTTTTTTAACTCTTTTACAAGAGCATTCACCTCAAGACTAATATTGCCATATGAAAAAGCTTTTAAAAAGGTCTTATTTGAATCATACGTATTTTTTGCAATGTCTGACACAGAAGTAGATGGAAAGCCAAAGATAATATCAAATCCAAGAGCTTCAAGAAATTTAACATTTTCTTGGCAAAGTTCAACGTCATCAAAATAGGGAAGGAAAATCTCTATGCTGGAAAGTTTTCTCGAAAGTAGTTTCAAAAGCCTTTTTTGGTCACTTCTAAAATCAATAAAAAATGCAATCTTTGCAGTGTCGTATTTTTTAAGCTCAATCTTTTCCTCTTCATAAAGCCGAATTGCTAAATCCTGAAGATATGAAAAGTTAACAAGATTATTTTTATCAAGGTATTCTTTATATCTTGCAAAAAGAAGTTTTAACCAGTCATACTTTTCAAAAGAAATTGAAGATGGTAAAGAAGGATATTCTTTTGACTCCAAAAACATAAGATTTAAAAGATACAAAACCTGGCTTACAAATTCATACGTCAACACATTTTCAAAGTCTTTTTGTCCTTTGAAGATTTGTTTTAAAAGGTTAAAAACTATTAATATCTCCTGTTCTCTTGAGATAAATTTTCTTTCTTTTAAAATTTCGTTTTTTGCTGTGCTTAGCAAATCGTCAAATGTGAATATGTCAATGTCAAACAAAACTCCATTTTTTTCAACAACCCTTTCTCTTAGCTTTTTTATGC
This sequence comes from Caldicellulosiruptor changbaiensis, assembly GCF_003999255.1. Lineage (GTDB taxonomy): Bacteria > Bacillota > Thermoanaerobacteria > Caldicellulosiruptorales > Caldicellulosiruptoraceae > Caldicellulosiruptor > Caldicellulosiruptor changbaiensis. The sequence goes on along the minus strand of NZ_CP034791.1, from coordinate 614,262 downwards.
TAAAGCGTCGTGGAAGGATTATGAGCTGATTAGGTTTTGCGCTATCTAAAAGGCTTAAACTTAGATTTTTGAGAAGGTAGGCTTTTTTCATGTGAGGGTTCTCCTTTCAGGTGAAAATTAAATTTGCAGCAATAAACTGTTTACCCTTGAATTAATTGAACTTCTTAATCTCTGGTTAAAATAATTTGATGTTTTGCAATTTTTACTCCAATTTTTAGTTGAAGTTATAGTATTATTTTAAAAAATTGTATTAAAATAAAACAATCAAAATATTTGTTTGGCAACGTTATATCTAAATCATAAAAGAAATATATATTTACAGCAATATATTTACGTCATGTAACAAATTTTTTTGTATAAATTACTTGTAAAAATGAAAAAATTAATATATAATTTGATTGTGAAATATTTTATTGCGTGAGGTGAAATTTAAATTGGAAATACTAAAAATAACAGTTTCTGGATTTAAAAACATTCAAAATACCAGTATTGAATTTAATCATCCAATAACTGCTATTGTAGGACCAAACGGATATGGAAAATCAAACCTGCTCCAAGCTATAGAATTTGGCAACCATTTTATCAAAGCTAATGAAAAAACAAAATCATCAATGATGAGTTTTTCGCCTTTTATACCTATTAACAAAAACATAACAAATTCTGAGTTTTATTATGAAATCGAAGCCAAAACTATCTTTGACGGAATGGAAGTAATAGTAAACTATGGCTATAAATTTACATGGTCATCCAAAAATATTAATACTTCAATTACAGAAGAGTGGCTTAAAATAAAACCGAATCAAAAAGGAAAAAGGTATTCTGAATTCATTCGTCGTACCTCAGACAAAGCTTTTATCAAGTCATCACCTAAGGACAGATGTGACAAGGAAACCAAGATTGAAAGCAACAATTTAGTGATTAACAAGTTAAAAAGTAATGACGAGCTCTTTTATCACAAAATAGTAGATGAGATAAACAAATTGAATATTGAAATGATATCCAAGGTTTTACCTGAATTGTCTTTCTATTTAATACCTTCTAAGACAAGCTTGCCCAAGTATTCTATAGAAGAAAATATCCTCTTTGACATATTAACCACTGTGTATGACTTGAAAACTAACTACCCAGAAAAATTTGAATATCTAATGAACGGATTTAAAAATATATTTCCTTCTATAGAAGAATTAGATGTTGCTGAAGTTAAACCGCAGAGCATTTTTAAAGGGCTGCCAAAAGATGAAGAATTTGCAGACAAGATGTATATTATGCGTGTGAAAGAGAAAAACTTAACAAAATCTCTAAATATCTCCTCTTTATCACGCGGAACTTTGCGAATATTTGCCTTTTTAACATCATTGATATTAGCTGATTTAAAAGGTTATTCATTAATTGGGTTTGAAGAGTTAGAAGATTCTATTCATCCAAAATTGTTGCAAAAATTGCTTATAACCTTGTCAAATATGAGCGATAATTGTAAAATAATAATAACAAGCCATTCACCTTATTTGATACAATTTTTAGATATTGATAACATTTGTTTGGCAGTACCTAATGATAAAGGAATTGCTGTGTTCAAAAAATTACCACTTAATAAACGTAACAAAATCTATAATAAAATTAGGGAAATGGGAATGAACTTGGGAGACTACATCTTTGAAATGTATATAAATCCAGATGAGGAATTTTTAAAAATGCTGGGAGCAATAGAGAATGAGCAAAAAATACAAACAGATGGTAGTGTTCTTTTGTGAAGGAGATACTGAAAAACCACCATTTAAGAAAATTTTAGATTATTTGATTTCAATAAGCTCCAAAAAGATTCCTGTTGAAGACCCAATAAATGTCAAAGGTTCTGGAAAATGTAGAGATATGCCTGTAAAAATAATGCAAAAAAGATATTTGAAAAGTAAAGAATTTATAGATTTTTCTTTTATTGTGTTTATTGCCTTTGATACGGACGTTTCAGAATACAGTCCTAAACCTCCTCTCTCAATATACCTTTGATTTTCTCAAAATATCTCGCGATTTCTTTAAAATTCGCTATCGAAACAAATAATTTTGTTCTTGATATTGTTATTATTGCTTTATTCTACCATACCTAGCTTAGACTCAGCCTCTCTCTTGTATTTATCTTGTTGCTCTACCATATTACGGCGGGTATCTATCCACAACAACCATGGTGTTTACCCTCTCATGTCTCTCAGGGTCTTTTCTCACTTGCCCTCAATTCCCTCGTCCCATCTACCATGGCGTGGACGTCAGTTATGCTCGTATGCAGGGTCTTCGCCCGTATGGAGGATGTACTCTGACCACCCGCTCACATTTTTCAATCTACTTTCTATAAAAAATCATTTAATCCTTTCTCCTTCATTTCTTAACCATCAATACATTTTCTAAGATGTGAACTATTATTAAAAGGGGCGCTTTGCTACTCGACATGACTTAATCTCCTCGCAAAGCTAAGAATTTCTTTACCCCCTCAAGATGTGAATCACTCAAACTATTTCTCCTGCTTTAAACTAAGAATGTTCAAGCAATTTTTCTCACTTCGCTTCACTTCACGCTGTCCTTGCTAAAGCCTCTCTCTTTATATCGCTCAACATCTTGTTCCCATCATACTTTACGCCTTTTTTCAAAATCGCATAAAACACCCTTATCAATTTACAACACAGTGCTATTAATGATTGCTTCTTCTTCAAGGGATTGTTCTCTCGCGTGGTGTAATACCTGTGCAGCTGCTTAAATTCTTCATTCTTTGCTACTATTGTAATCATGGCCTTGAACAAGCTACTTCTGAGCCTTCCTCGCCCTCTTTTACTTATACACGTCTGACCCTTGTACTTGCCAGAACTATTCTCAACTATATTGAGTCCCGCTAATTTCTGTATCTGCTTCGAATCCTCATACCTCTTTATATCTCCAACCTCTGAAATAAATCCAACTGCTGTCTTCACTCCAACACCTTTTATTTCAAGAAGCTTATCGCCATTCGGCACCTCTTTCAAAAGCTCTGCCATCTCGGCTTCTATCTCTTCTACTTGCTTGTTTAAAAGCTCATATTCTTCAAGCAAATATTTTATCTCTTGTCTTGCCAGCTTTCTACCTTCTTTTTTACCTATACTTCTTTTGGCAGCTTCTGTTAAATCCATCGCCCTCCTGCGACTAATCGCTCGCTTATCTACTTTGTCACGCCAGTACTCTATAATCCCTTCTACTTCCTTCCCTACTACATCACAAGGCAATGGCATTTCTCTCAGCGTCGCTATTGCTGTCTTGCCTTCCCAATCAGAAAATACTCCTAAAAACTCTGGAAAATATATATCAAGCCAATTGATTATTTGATTTTTTAAAACATTCAGCTGTTTTTGAAGCCTTTCATATATGTTCATCGCTACTCTCATCTCAGCATATATACCCTCGGGTATATTTGGTTCTGTGTATCTTCCATCCTTCACAAGCATTGCTATCGTCTTCGGATCCTTTATATCACTCTTAGTTTGCGTGTTATCATCAAGCTCCTTGCTCCTCTTCACGTGAAAAGGATTCACTAATACCACTTTTATGCCATTCTCTCTTAAGTACTGCTCAAAGCACAGCCAGTAATGCCCTGTAGGTTCTATCCCAACTATCATACTCTCCTTGCCATTTGCTTTCATTATCTTATTTGCCCAATCCAGAAATTTTTCCATACCTTCTTTCCTATTCTCAAATTCTATTCTCTTACCAAGCTCCACTCCTCTGAAGTCAAATGCTCTACCAACATGCCTTTCCTTTGCTATATCTACTCCTACAACTAAAGTTCTTTCTGTGACTTGTAATATCTTTTCATTTTGTGTATACTTCAAAGAGGGTACCTCCTTTGTTGTGTTTTTTCGTAAGTTGTACAACTTACTTTATTAATTTTATCAGGAGGTACCTTATCTTTTCAAATCTCTTTTCTCTTCATTTTCACTCATTTTCGTTCATTACAGGAATGCTCGTAAACAAAAGTTGCAGAGAGCAGCCTTTTTTGAAATATTAAAAGCTTATTCACACAACCATCCCAATCTTCTGCTTCAAAATCTTTATATCCACGTCATGCTCACCGTAAAGTTGTTTTGTGGCTTTGCTTGTTTCAATTAAATCTTCTATCTTCTTTTTAGCATCATCTTTAAAAGCTGTCATCTCTTCTTTGAAATTTAACATCTGGGTTCTAAATTCTACTAAAAATGCAAGGCCATTGTAAAGCGTGTTTATGCTGTTGGTATTCTCTTGGACTGTCTGGCGCAGAGCATAAACCTCTTTGTCAAGCAGCTCAACCTGTTTTTCTAACTCTTCAACCCTCTCTTCAAGCCTACTTACCTTTTCTTCCAGCCTACTTACCCTCTCTTCAAGCCTGTCGACCCTTGCTTCAAGTCTGTCAAGCCTCTCTTCAACCCTGTCAAGCCTCTCTTCAACTCTGTCAAGTCTTAATTTGACCTCACTCACCTCAGTCTTTATCTCTCCAATACCTTCCAATATCTTTTCTAACATTTCTCTTTCTGACATCATAAAAACCCCCATTAAATTATCCTCGCATTATTCTATCAAATTGGTTTAAACATAACGATAGAATAATTTCAATATTATTCCACAATTATAACAACCTTTTCAAGCCCTAAATCTCTTAATAATCTCTGCTGCCATTTCATACTTTTCAAAAGGTGGCATTATATAGATTCCTGAGACCATCCCTTTTATTCTATCAACAATCTCGCAAGCAATCTCTATTCCCTCTTTTACAGGGTCTTTTGAGTTCTTCATCCTCTCACGGATTTTATCTGGTATTGTTATCCCCGGCACCTCGTTGTGCAAAAACTCAGCATGTCTTGATGACCTGAGAGGCAGAACACCCCCTAAAATTGGCGGCAGTTTAAAATCCACCTTTTCAAAAAACCTCTCTAAGCTCTCCACCTCATAAATTGGCTGAGTTTCTATAAAATGCGCCCCATTTTCTATTTTTCGTTTGAGTCTCTCAATCTCCTTGTTCAAATCATCTGCGTTAAGGTTTAATGCAACGCCAATTGTAAAGTTTGTCGCCTTGCCAATTGGATTCCCCATGTAGTCTGTCCCGCTGTTGAGCTTGTTCAAAATGAGTACAAGTCCTTCAGAGTTAACATCAAAAACAGGTTTTGCCTGTGGATGATCGCCAATTGATGGTGGGTCACCTGTCAGTGCCAAAACATTTTTAACACCCAATGCTGCTGCACCTAAAAGTTCTGATTGAAGAGAAATAAGATTTCTATCTCTGCATGTAAAGTGAAGGATTGATTCCACCCCAAGCTCTTCTTTTAATATATGCGCAAGTGCAATCGGTGAGATTCTCACTCTTGCCATTGGTGAATCTGCAATATTTACCGTGTCTGCCCCCGCCTCTTTTAAAAGTTTTACACCTTCTTTTGTCTTTTCAAGCTCTATTCCCTTTGGTGGACTTATCTCAACTGTGAAGACAAACTTTTTACCAAGTTTTTGTGAAAGCTCAGAGGGTGTGTCTTTCAAAATGCTCTTTTGTTCTTCTTTCTTTTCAATAACCTCAATTTCTACACTTTTGCTAATTGTCTTTATCCTCTCTTTTATAGCCTTTATATGCTCAGGTGTTGTTCCGCAGCACCCACCTATTATCTTTGCCCCACATTTTACATACTCATCTACAAACGAAGCAAAATAATTTGCAGAAGTTGAATACACAAGCCTTCCTTGCAAAAGCTGAGGATAGCCTGCATTTGGCTGAACAGAAAACGGTCCTTTTAAATGCTGGGAATATATCTTCAAAGCTTCTAACGTCTGGTGTGGACCGTTGCCACAGTTAAGGCCTACAACATCTGCATCAAGGTTTTTCAAGAACTCTATAACCCTGTAAATGTCCTCACCGTACGCTGTAGTTAGCTCTCTTGAGAATGAAAACTGGACAATGTATGGAAAGTTACTGTCAAGCTCTTTTAAAGCTTCAATCGCAATAAAAACTTCATGTGTGGATGCAGCTGTCTCAAACAGAATAGCATCCACACCTTCATCTAAAAGAAAATAAAGCTGCCTTTTATAAACCTCTTTTGCTTTTTTGTCGTCTATCTCAAATCCACTGCCAACCGGCTTTCCAAGAGGACCAACGCTTCCAATAACATATGCTGTTTGCCCTGCTACCTCTTTTGCAAGCTTTACAGCGCTTCTGTTTACTTTCTCAACTTGCCCTTCAAAACCGTAGAGTTTTAGTTTGCACTCATTTGCACCAAATGTATTTGTCTCTATACACTGGCTTCCTGCTAAAATGTAGTCGTTGTGAATGTTTTTTACAAGATCTGGGTTTGAGATGTTTGCCCACTCAAGTGGAAAATCTTTGTTATAACCTCTGTTCAAAAGTTCTGTACCCATTGCACCGTCAAAAAGCACAATATCCTGCTGACTCAAAAACTCTCTAAAGCTCTTCAATCCAGCCCCTCCTCATCTTCTCTCTTAAATCTCCACTTTGATTCCGCTGCTGCCACAAAGGTTCGATACTGAACCATACACACCAAAATAGTATCTGTCAATTAAATCTGCTTGCTCTTTTGTCTTGATATTAAATATATAAGGCTTTTTTGAAAAGTCCTGTGATTCAAGCAAAAAGCTTTTTAAAATTTCTTGTTCTACACCTTCATCAATGTCAACAAGTATACTATCTTCTTCAATGCCAACAAGTTCAAAGATACTTTCTTGTGAAAAGTCGTTTGTGAGTTTGAATTCATAAACGCTAAATTTAGATGATACATCTAAAATTGAATATATTGAAGTTATAAACCTCTTTTCTGCATCGCTTTCAAACAAGATATTTTTGCCTTTTACAAGCTTTGCAATTGCCTTTATATACTCAGGATTTGTACCGCAACAACCACCATAAAGTCTAACACCGCTTTGGATAAATTCCTCTGTTGAAGATTCAAAATCAGCTATACAATCCTCGTATATAACCTTTCCATCAATCATTTTAGGGAGTCCTGCGTTTGGCTTTGTGGACAGCGGCACAAATGAAAATCCGATCATAGACTTTATAACATCTAAAAGCTGTTTTGCCCCGCCTGAGCAGTTTGCACCAACAAGGTCTGCACCAATAAAACTAAAAAAGTAAGCTGCAACCTCAGGCGGTGTGCCCATAAGTAGTCTTTTATTCTCTTCAAATGTCAAAGAAACCAAACAAGCAACATCTTTGTTTGCATTTTCTTTTGCCCTTTTGTACGCCAAAAACGCAGCCTTTGCCTCTTTTATGTCAGACATTGTTTCAATAGAAATAAAATCAGCTCCTGCTTCAATTCCTGCCAAAATCTGCTCATAAAACACAGACTCTGCCTCATCAAATTCCAAGTCACCAGATGGCCTCATCAGCCTTCCTGTTGGCCCAACAGAAAGCCCAACATACCCCCCATACTCTTTTGCAACATCTTTTGCAAGCAAAATGGCAGCTTTGTTTATCTTCTCAACCTCATTTTCAAGCCCGTACTTTTTTAGCTTTTCTCTGTTTGCACCAAATGTGTTTGTTTCAACACAGTCAGACCCTGCTTCAAAATAGTCTCTGTGTATCTTTGCTATAACATCCGGCTTTGTCAAAGACCACAGGTCTGGACATTCATCTTCTTTTAGCCCGTTTTGAATAAGCTGAGTGCCCATTGCACCGTCAAAAACTAAAACCTTTTTGTAAACATCATTTTTAAACAAAATGACATCCATCCTCTCTCTTTTTCAAGATTTTAAAAAAAGCTGCTTAAAAAAGCATTTTTAAGCAGCTTCTAATGATCCATATCTCCTTTATTTTTCTTGTGTAATTTCTTTTGCAACCTCTTCACTAAAGTCAGAGTTTATAAGCTTAACAACGGCATCTAACGCCTCTTTTTCATCTTCGCCTTCTGTAATAATTGTTATATCATCTCCATAGTTTACCATGAGCGACATCAGACCCATGATACTCTTTGCATTAGCCCTTTTCTCATCCTTTTCTATCCAAATGATGGACTTGAACTTGCTTGCAACCTGAACCAAAAGCGCTGCACCTCTGGATGAGATGCCCTGAGAATTTTCAACTTTCATCTGAAGGCTTTGCATATAATATTCCTCCTTTTCTAAGTTCCTCGGCAATTTTGTCTATCTTTCTCAGTCTGTGATTGACACCAGATTTGCCAAGGGGGTTTTTGAGCATACTGCCAAGCTCTTTTAGTGAGGCATCTTTGTATTTTATCCTAAGCCTTGCAATCTCGCGCAAGTTTTCTGGAAGGCTGTCAATACCAATGGTCTTTTCAATAAATTCAATATTCTCAATATGTCTCATTGAGGCATTTATAGTCTTCTCTAAATTAGCGGTCTCACAATTGACAAGACGATTGACATTGTTTCTCAGCTCTTTGACAATCCTAATATTTTCAAGCTCTAAAAGAGCTGCATGTGCACCAATTATATTTAAAAAATCTACTATTTGTTCACCTTCTTTTAAGTATACTACATAATGGGACTTTCTTTCAACAATTTTTGCCTCAAACTCAAACGACCTTAAAATCTTTTGCAAAAATTCAGCATCTTCTTTTGTTTTCATGTCAAACTCTAAATGATACATCTTCTCAGGGTTGGTAATTGAACCGCATGACAAAAACGCTGCCTGTAAAAATGCTTTTTTACAACATTTCTTTTTAACAAGCTCTTCTTTGAGAGAAAAACTTAAAATGTGCTCTTTCGAAGTCTTCTTTACAAAGTGCAGCTCTTTTAAAACCTGCAAGTTGTCAGTACTTGGTGGTAAAATTATGGTGTAAACATAGTTTTTATTAAGCTTACTGTTCTTCTTTATTGTAACCTCACAGTGCTTAGAAAATCCATTTTTCATAAGAAGAAAAAATGCTCTTGCTGTCTGGGCATTTTCAAATGAAGCCTTAAAAGAAAATATGCCTTCTGACTGATATATTACCCCTGCAAACTTCAAAAAGGCAGCAATGGCAGCTTTTCTACAGCAAGAAGCCTGCATTAGCTTCTTTGAGACCTCTGCCTTTGCAGACGACGAAAACGACATCTTTTCTTCTCCCCCAAAAAAGCGGCTTGAGAAAAAGTTAAGTTCAGCCTCTAAAAGGCTTGCTAAGATTCTTCAGCCTAAAATAACCCAACTTATACTCATGAATGACGTCTTTCCCATAGATAAGGTTGCTAATAACCCTTGCCAATTTTGCTGAGTTGTGACGAATAAGGCCATTTGAGATATTCAAAAGTCCTTCTTCGATTAATACATACCCATCCTCTTTTGTCTTTTTGTCAGCGTAGACTGGCTTTGCACCGTCTTCTTCATAGCGCTGAAGCACATCAAGGGGTATTGGCTGGTTGTTTACAATTACAATGTCAAAAATCTTGCCTTTGCAGTGGTTCTCTATTACACGAATGTGGTCATAAAGGGTATAATCGTCTGTCTCGCCAGGCTGTGTCATGATATTTGCAATGTAAATCTTTTTTGCATGGCTCTTTTTTATGCTCTCAACCACCTCGTCAAAGAGTAGATTTGGCATTATGCTTGTATAAAGACTTCCCGGTCCGATTATTATAACATCTGCCTTTTCAATTTCTTCTAAAACCTCTGCGTTTGGTTTTGCATCAGAAGGTGTGATAAAAACTCTTTTGATTGCACTTCTTGTTTGCTTTACAACATCAGGTATTCTTGACTCACCAACAATAACCTGCCCATTTTCAAGCTCAGCACAAAGATTTATGTTGTCAAGCGTGACAGGCAAGACCTTCCCTCTTACTGCCAAGACCTCGCTCATAAGTTTTACTGCCTTTTCAAAGCTTCCTGCGATGCCTGTCATTGCAGCTAAAAAGAGGTTGCCAAAACTCTGACCTTTCAGGCTTCCTTCTTTGAACCTGTAGTTTAAAAGCTCTTGCATTATCTCCTCTGTGTTTGCCAAGGCTAAAATACAGTTTCTGATATCACCGGGCGGTAGCATACCTAAATCTTCTCTGAGCTTTCCAGAACCACCACCGTCGTCTGCAACTGTGACAATAGCTGTGATATTGGCAGTAAGATTTTTTATACCTCTTAGCATTGTCGAAAGACCTGTCCCACCACCAATCGCAACAATTCTTGGTCCTTTTTCTAAAAAACCTTTTGAATAGATAGCATCAAAGATTGTCTTTTGACTTATACGATAAGGAAGACTTCTGTTCAAAAGCCTGATAAAACCTCTTATCAACCCCATCAGTGAAAGGAAAAATAGCAAAATTCCAATTATAAACAATGCTATCCTGAGGGATAGGTGAAGCTCTAAGGTAAAATTAAAGATTTCAACGTATCTATTCAATGACGCTGAAATCAATAAAATGCACAAAACCATAAGCAAAATCCATCTTTTTATATATATCCCTGGTTTTAGAAAATCAAATATCATGACTGTCACCCTTTTATATCTTTCTCTATATCTCTATGAAAAATCGACGCCTTATATCCATTTTTTTTGATAAGCTCGAAAAGTTCTTCAGCAATCGTAACCGATCGATGCTTCCCACCCGTGCAGCCAATTGCAATTACAAGTTGTGCTTTCCCTTCTTCTGCATAATTCGGTATTAAGAATAAAATTAAATCAAAAAACTTTTTTAAAAATTCCTTTGTCACATCCCACTTTAGCACATATTCTTTGACCTCTTTTTCCTTTCCCGTCTTGTGTTTTAGCTCTTCTATATAAAAAGGATTAGGAATGAATCTCACATCGAATACCAGGTCGGCATCCAAAGGAAGTCCATATTTGAAACCAAAAGACATAACTGTTATTAACATAGTTTCCTGAGATCTTTGAGCAGAAAAAATCTCAAAAAGTTTTTCTTTTAAGTCCCTCGGCGAAAGAGTAGAGGTATCGATGATAAAATCTGCATATTTTTTTATATCCTCAAGCTTTTCTCTTTCTTTTTGGATGGCCTCTAAGATGCTTCCGTCACTCTCAAAACTAAGAGGATGTTTTCGTCTTGTTTCTTTATATCTTTGGACCAATACATTATCATGCGCGTCCAAAAAGAGAACTTTGAAGTTGTATGTCCCTTTTTTGAGATCATTTAAAACATCCTTGAAATCGTCAAAAAGCTCTCCACCGCGGATGTCAATAACTGCTGCAATCCTTGAAATCTTGTCATTGCTTGCACTTGCAAGCTCAGCAATCTTGGGCAAAAACTGTGGAGGAAGGTTGTCTATACAAAAAAATCCCATGTCTTCAAATGCCCTAATTGCCAAGCTCTTACCAGCGCCAGACATTCCGGTTATTATCACTGTCTCCAACAAAATCACCCTTTTTGTTTTCTATTTTATGGGTATCTCAAAAAGTGGCGTTTCAAACTCGCCTATAAACTCTATTTCAGGTTCTAAAAGTACCCCAAACTTTTCATACACAGTCTTTTGTGTATGGTAAATAAGTTTTCTTACATCCTCTGCTAAGGCATCACCTAAGTTTACTATAAAACCTGCATGCTTTTCAGAAATACAAGCATTGCCAACTCTATATCCTTTCAAGCCTGCATCTTCTATAAGCTTTCCTGCAAAATTCCCTGGTGGACGTTTGAAAATGGAGCCTGCACTTGGATACTGCAGTGGCTGTTTTTCTCTTCTTCTCTGGTTGTATTCATTTGCTTTTTCTATGGGCGGGACATCTTCCTCCCCCGCATATTGCAGGCGAAAAGTTGCTTTCAGCAAAATCAGCTTTTCTTCTTTTAGTCTGCTGTATCTATATGAAAATCTCATATCTGACTTTCCAAGTTTAAGGATGTTTAGATTTTCATCCAAAACCTCTGCACACTCAAATACATCTTTTATCTCACTATCATACGCGCCTGCGTTCATATACACAGCACCGCCAACTGTACCAGGAATGCCTACTGCAAACTCCAAGCCCTTCAAGCCATTTTCGCATGCTTTTCTTGCAACCTGAGAAATCATACACCCACATTCTGCCTCAATCAAATTTTCTTCTGTTTTAAAAAAATCCATCTTAGTTGTGGTAATTATGGCACCATCAAAACCTTTGTCTGAAATAAGGACATTGGAGCAATTTCCAACAATGCGCCAACTAATTCCATTTTCTTTGGCAAGCTGTATAATTTTAATTAGCTCATCTATACTCTTTGGAAAAACAATATATCTTGCCTTACCGCCGATTTTAAATGTTGTGAAGTCTTTTAAGGGCTTGTCTTTTGAAAATTCAATATTGAGTTTTTCAAGGCCTTTTTCAAACTCCACATCAATCACCTGAATACTATCTTTTCAACATTTATTATATTATATTTAGACAAAAATTTTAATTCCTTATTTGAAAAGAGGCAAATTTTTAATCACCTATTTAGGAAATTGGTGATATAATAATAGTTATTAGTAATTATCCTGCCTTTGAGTTTGCAGAAAACTTTTGAGGAGTGTATAAAAATGATTTTTGAAGTGTTGGTAGTATCAATAATAGCTGGATTTATCGGTTCACTTTTGGGAATTGGCGGCGGGCTTATTATAATTCCTTTTTTGTCAATTGTATTTAAACTTAACATGCACCAGGCAGCAGCAGCTGGGCTTGTGTCTGTGATTGCAACGTCATCTGGTGCTGCCTCTGCGTATGTAAAAGATAGGCTCACGCATCTTCGAATCGGAATGTTCTTGCAGCTTGCAACAGTCATTGGCGGTGTACTTGGAGCAATTTTAAGCGGTTTTTTGCCCACAAAGATTTTGTCTGTAATATTTGGAATACTTCTTCTTTACAACTCTTTTTTAATGATAAAAAACAGAACGTCTGATGAAAAGCCAAGAGAATATAGCCAAGCAACAAAATGGACAAAGATTTTAAAGCTCTATGGAAGCTACTATGACAAAATTTTGAACAGAGAAATAACCTATAGCGCCCAAAACACCTTCTGGGGTTTTTTGATGATGACATTTGCAGGGCTTTTGTCTGGTCTTTTGGGAATTGGAAGTGGAATATTTAAAGTTCTGGCTCTTGATACAATAATGAAACTTCCTTTTAAGGTCTCAACTGCAACAAGCAATTTCATGATGGGCGTGACAGCCTTAGCAAGTATTAGCATATACCTTGCAAGAGGGGATATAGTCTATGACATTTGTGATGCTGTTGCAGTAGGGGTTTTAGGCGGCTCTTTAATTGGCGCAAAGGTCATGCCGTACATAAAGTCAAAATACCTAAAAGTTGCATTTGCCATTATCCTAATTTACACATCAATTGAGATGATAAAAAAGGGGTTGTTATAAAATGGAAAGTAAAAAAAGCTTGGATATAGAAAAGGTAATAAGCTTGATTTTAAGGGTTGGGGTTGTACTTAGCATTGCTGTAATCTCTTTTGGACTTTTAGCACACATTTTAGTTAATGCTAAGGTTGCAAGTTTAATAATAAAGGTGGGGCTCTATATACTCTTTTTAACCCCATTTGCAAGACTGGTGGTCTCGCTCTTTATGTTCCTTCTTGAAAAGGATTTGATTTACTTTGCAATTACCATGGCTATAATTGTCATTATCGTTTTGAGCAATATGGTGGTTTCTTTGAGGTTTTAAAAAAAAGACCACTTCCCAAAAAAGGCGATGGTCTTTTTTATTTAACTTAATATTTTACTACCTTTTTTGAAAACAATATATTCACCGCACCTCAGCTCAAATTCCTCAGGTAGTTCAAAATTATTCAAGTCAATGTTTGAAATAATTTCTGGTTCTCTGTCCCATTCACCCCAATAACAGCTATAAACTTCTATTATTTCTCCTTCAGATAAATTAGAAGAAATATAATCAAAAAGCAAATTTATCGCTTTTTTATGAGCCTTATATTTTTCATAATTAATTCTCTTTAGCCTTTCTGAAATATAAAAGTTCCCAAATATTCTGTAAACAAATTTGTTTTTAAAATGCTTTCTCACCTCTTCCTCCTCCTTGGTTATCTCTTCAACATATATCCCTGTTGCATCTTCCCATGTATCATAAACCTCAATTTCATCTTCATTTATATTTGTTAAATCAATTAGTTCAAATATTGTCCCTTTTGGTTTATTTTTTGCTTCCTCAAAAAACTTCTCAAGCCACTTTTTTCTTTTTTCACCTTCACTTTGTTTTAATCCAAAACTCCCAAGTTTCAGCTCTTTGCCAGCTGCTATGTAATGAAAAAGGCTCATTTGAAAATCTCCCACCTTTGAGCATTTATAGTTTATTGATAATAATTTTATCACAATTTAACAAGAGTTAAAAGCATGTTTAAAAATGCTCTTAGAGCAAGACAATCACAAAATGAAAATTTCAACTCCAACAGCCTAATTCTTACTTGTTCGAAAAGCTTTTCATTGACCACATTCTTCAATGTTATGACAATATTGAACATCCACACTATCAGCAAAATCCAAACAAAGGCTTTGCAAAAGGATATCTATAATCTGGAAGTTGAGGCTTGTGTTTATCTTGAAGCTTTCCAGTACAAATATTCCAACTGAAAATACATATGCCCAGTATGCAAGGCTAAACGGAAGCTTTTTCAGCAAGTACATCAAGAGCAAAACTATCAGAGCTATTAAAATCCACGCACCAAATCCCTATAGGAAATATGACAAAACATTGAAAACAGAGACATTATTTAAAGTACCTACTGTTTTTTTTAAGCTCTGTGCCAAACTTTTTGAGCCACAATTGACGCTCCAACTAACGCAAACAAAATGAATATTGTTGGAAAGCAGCCTTTTTCAATTGATCCTTGTAAAAGAAACCTTCCCTTTATTATCGACAAGTATGCTAAAAATAGCATAAATCCAATTCCAAACCCAGCTGAATTCACAAAAACTATCAAATTAGCCTGATTAGCCTGAGCATGAGATAGCTCTGTTTTGTTTACAATCTCATTTCCAAGTATTGTAACAACAAAGTTTTCCACTGGTGGCATAAAGTGAGCAAAGTTTAAAACCGAAGAGATGGACAATAAATGTCATTATGGAAAACACTGTCATCAAGAGTGTACCAACAGTGTATTTAGATATCTTCACAAAGCCCGTTGTAAAACTCATACCAAAGTATTCCTTGTTAACAAGCACATTTAGCTTTAAACTCAAAAGAAAAATTGGCATTGTTGCAAAGTAATTTGATAAAAGAGAATTTTTATGTTCTTAACAACATTGTCAAACGTAACATATCATCTTTAGATAAAAGTTTTTTACACTATCTTTCATTAGTTTTTATACGCTCTTAATAACTTTATAAATAAAATTGTGCTTTGCAAATTTCTATTTTAATGATATTATAATGTTGTATATGAGAATAAGGTGGCAAAAGGGTGAAAGCGGATTCATGATACCATTGTGGGAAAAAGATGTTTCACTTTTTGACCCCCAAAATGGATTTGTACCATATTTAGAACCATACATACTTGAAAATGGTAAGCAAAACTCATGTATAATTGTCTTTCCAGGTGGAGGATACACACACCGGGCATCACATGAAGCCCAACCTGTTGCAAAGTGGTTAAACAGTATTGGAATCTCAGCTTTTGTGCTTCATTACAGGGTATCACCTTACAAACATCCAGTTCCGCTTTTTGATGCCAAAAGAGCTGTAAGGCTTGTGAGATACAATGCAAAAAAATGGAATATAAATCCAAAAAAAATTGGGGTTTTGGGATTTTCGGCAGGTGGGCACTTGGCATCAACAGTAGGTACTCTCTTTGACCAGGGTGACAAGAAAAGCAACGACCCTGTTGAAAGGGTGTCATGCCGGCCAGATTGCATGATTTTGTGCTATCCTGTTATTAGCATGGCAGAGTTTACACATGATGGCTCAAAAAAGGCCTTGTTAGGTGACTCCCCTGACCCTGTTTTGGTTTGGACATTATCTTCCCAGAACATGGTGACTGAGAGAACACCACCAACTTTTTTGTGGCACACAAGTGACGACAGTTCAGTTAGAGTTGAAAATTCTCTTTTGTTCGCAATGGCGCTAAAAAAACACAACGTACCTTTTGAACTTCACATCTTCCCACATGGAAGGCATGGCCTTGGACTTGCTAAAGACACGCCTCATATTGAGGTTTGGACAAAGCTTTGTGAAAAGTGGCTTGAGAGCATTGGATTTATTGAAAAAGCACCTTGAAATTCGGCAGTAATTTAAAATTCATAATAGATTAAAGGGGGTTTTTGAGTATGCTTGAAAACACAAGTTATCAAATGAAAAGAAGAAGCGTTGATGAGCTGATTCAGCACCTTAAGACATTTGAGCTTGACCTTAAATTTTCTGTTGGTATCTGGTATTTTTCAGACCATCCAAGCAGATTCCATGCACCACTTGGCGAACCAAAGACAATTGAAGAAAGACTTGAAATCATCGCAAAGCTAAAAGACTATGGAGTTTGCGCTTTAGAGGCTCATTATCCAAACGAAATTAACGAAGACAACTTAGAGCTTTACAAAAAGTTTTCAAAGGACACAGGAATAAAGATTTTATCAGTAATTCCTAATTTGTTCTATGAAACCGATTTCGAATTTTCATCACTCGCCTCACCCATTGAAGAAGTAAGAAAAAAGGCTATTGAGAGACTTAAAACGTCTTTGATGTTAAACAAAGAGCTTGACTGTGAATTTTGTATCATCTGGCCCGGTGGAGATGGATACGAAAACCAGTTTGGAATTGACTTTATAAGAATGAGAGACAGGTTTGCTGAAGGTATTGCTGAGGCAATGGATGCTGTGCCAGGTGTAAAGGTTGCAATTGAGCCAAAACCATATGAGCCAAGAGGAAGAATAATTTACGGGCTGACTGGCGAAGGTATACTTCTTGCACAAAAGGTTGAAAAACTGCTGCAAAACCCTGAAAACAAAAAGATTTTAGAGGATGACTCTTTAGTGGGTCTTAATCCTGAGGTTGGACATGTTTTGATGGGATTTGAGGATTTGGCGTATGCATTTTCACTTGCACTTGAGTATGGAAAGCTCTATCATACACACTGGAACAGCCAACCACTTGGAAATTATGACCAAGACTTAAACGTCGGTGTTATCTCACCTGAACAGGCAGAAGCAGCACTTTATGTCATGAAGATGTATGGCTACAGGGGATATTTTGGAATTGACATAAATCCAGAGAGAATGCCAGTTGAGCGAGCTGTTATAAACTCAATTGATGCGATAAAAGCAATGAATGACAGAATTAATAACCTGCCACATGAGGATATAATCGCATGCACAGAAAAGCCACACAAGAATAGAGGCTTACTTGAGGCAATTTTGATAAGAGCAAGGGCAAATAACCCTTCAATCTTATCACCTATGCCAAAGGTGGAAAGGTAAATCTCAATTAAAATCAAAGCTTAAAAATGCGGCTGCAAGAGAAAAATTCTTCTTGCAGCCTTTCTTGTTAAAAATTACATATTCTTTGCAAAATGACACTATTAAAGTTATTGAAACAATTTGAGATTTTTTAAATACTGCCTTTCTGTTTTTGCATTATCTACATCTAATTTTTTGTCTGAACTAAATACATAAAAACCCTTTAAACCTTTATCATCCTCTACAATGGCAATACCTTCTGAAATCTTTGAAAAGTGATTTGGCTTTTTAATCTTTGCCTTTATTCTATCCCTCTGTCTTGCCACAGCCATATAAAAGAGTCGATCCATCTTACACCGATTTACTTATGTCTTTGGTTGCCAATAGCTACTCTGAAAGTTTGCTAATCCAAACCCTTAAAAACCTTGACTTACCTTACTCAGAAGAGGAAATAACTAAAATCAAAAATGACCTCAAAAACGAACTCCAGCTCTTTAAACAACGAGAACTACCAGAAAATGCCTTGCTACTTTCAATTGATAGCTATTCAGAGGTGAAATTAGGGACAACTCAAAAGTTAAACAGGCTACCTGCTATGTCGTTCTCGGCATCGATTTTAGATAGCAAAAAAGATATCTTTGGCATTTACACCTTCTTTGGCAAAGAAAACAAAGCTGATTGGATGAAAGTCTTTGAAGATTTAATTAGCAGAGGTCTTAAAAAAGTCTTAATAATTGTAAGCGATGACTTCCCTATCAATAAATAGATGCTGTCAAAATCGCTTGCTCTTGAGCTGACCTTAAGTTTGCTTTTGTCCACCTGCAACGTAATGTAAAACGACATATGACAAAAGAAGATAGTTCAAAATTCAATAAAGAATTAGATAAAATAAGATTATCTTCTTTTGATGTTGATGAAGCTGTCGGTGCATTTAGTCAACTTTGCAATGAATACCTTCCTAAATATCCTCGCTTTTTAAAAGGACTTTTAGAAAAAGCTAAGTATTACTCTGCTCATATAAGATATCCTGAGAAGATTAGAAAGCATATTTACACAACTAATGCAGTAGAAAGTATAAATAGTATAATTGAAAAGACAAGAATGAAATCTGGCGGATATTTTCAAGTACCAGAGGTTCTTGAGATTAATATTTATCTTCAAAGAGAGAACTTTAAGCGAGGTAAATGGAAAAATGGGGTAACCTCTTATTAAATACCATACTTACGAAATCTTACAACTCTTCAAATTACGCTATGAATTGGATATACAAAATTCTCGACAAGTCTCGACATTACCATCACCCATTTAAAAACTTCCATTATCATACTTGCATCATCCCTTCTCATCTAACATCTTCTTTATCTCTTCTATCTCCTCTTTACTCACATTAGTAGTTTCCAGAAAAGTTGCAATTACATTTCTAAAAGACCCGCCAAACATCCTCTGTAAAATATCTCTTGCTTCTTCCTTTTTATACTCCTCCTCAGTTATATTTGCCGTGTAAAAATTGAACTTCCCTTTCTTTTCTACTTTTAGAGCACCTTTTTTAGCTAAGCGATCAATTAAAGTGAATATGGTATTCTTATGCCATTTCTTATTTGTCTCCATCACTTTTGTTACAATCTCCCTGCCACTCAAAACTCTATTTTCTTTCCATACCACTTTCATTACCTCTAACTCTGCTTTTGAAATCTTTGGAAATGATTTTTCTTTCATAATTTTTGTATACTCCTTTTTATTTTTTACATGTGTAGTTTATGTTTTCATTTTACACTTGTTAATTATAATTGTCAAGTATTTTAAACAAAAATCTTTTATGTGTTTGTTGTAAAATTAAATGCAACAGGGTAAGAAAATATTGAAGCCAAAGCTTCAAACTGTGTATGATAGCAGTATAAAAAGACAAAACCATACGCAGGAGATTTGAAGTTATGACCTATGATAATCATACCACAAAGAGAAGAAGATTTAAACACCCAAGTTAAGCAGAAAGAGAAATTATAGAAAAGCTATTAGAAATTAGGATATGGCATAAGAGAGATAACAAGGGGGCTTCATAGAAGTGCAAGTACAATTTTACGTGAAGTAAAACAAAGAACAACCACTCAAATGAGAAACTGACACAAGTAACATTAGAAAAATACTTTGCTCAAACTGGTAAAGTTGTGTATGAGAGATTAAGAAGCAAAGTGTAACAGGAAAAGTAAACTTTTAGAGGTGGAAAAATTTTTGGAGTTTGTAGAATAAAAGATACTGAAAGATAAATGGGAAGTTACTGCAGTTGTTGGATATTGTAGGCAAAAGCTTGGATTTAGCAAAGATAAGATGGGAGAGAAATTCAATAGAGTGTTCAAAAGTGTAACAAGCGACAATGGTAGTGAAGCAAGTAGGCTTGGAAAAGTCTTAAATGAATTAGGGTCGGAAGGATATTATACACACCCATATTCAGCATATGAGAGGGGAACAAACGAGCGGGCAAATAGAGTTGATTTGGCGTTTTTTACCCAAAGGGAAAGAAATAAGCAAAATATCGAAAGTAGCTATAAAGAGGGGTTGAAGACTTTTGCAATAGACTTCCCAGAAGGATGTTTAACTACAAAAGTAGCATAGAAAAGTTTTTAGAGGAAATGAAGGTAATATGCGAAGCAGATACATTAGAGAAGCTTTTGTAGGAGGTATAGGAGATACCATCTAAATAGGAGAATATATAACACAAAATGACAGCTTTCTTCTTTCCTGCGGGGAAGCAGGCATATATTCGCAACTATTATCATACACAGTTTGTCGTCTTAATCAAATTACAATTTTCGGTTCATTTTAAAAAAGTGTTGCATTTAATATTGCAATTTAGAAAATTGAATTACGTACCTTGGAATTAGCAAATCTTTGCTTATATTTTTACAAACAATTTAAGAAACTAATAAATGGGGAGGTGAAATTTATGAGAAAAGCATTAGCAGTTTTAAGCATTATAGTTCTTTTATCATTTTCAACAGCATTTGCACAAACAAAAACTTATACAGTTCAAGCAGGGGATACTATCTGGAGTATTGCTGTTAAAAACCAAATTGGAATAAGCGAACTTTTGAAAGCAAATCCTCAAATTAAAAATCCTAACCTCATATACCCTGGGCAAAAGATAAATATTCCAAATAGCAACAATTTAAATGTCTTAGAAAATGAAGTAATTAAACTGACAAATCAAGAGAGGGCAAAGGTAGGACTTCCAGCTTTGAAGACAAACTGGCAGTTATCTCGCGTAGCAAGGTTCAAATCTCAAGACATGGCAAACAAAAACTATTTTTCGCACTACTCTCCTACTTACGGTTCACCTTTTAAAATGATGGAAAGTTTTGGACTAAAGTTCATGGCTGCTGGTGAAAATATTGCATATGGGCAAAGGAGTGCTCAGGAAGTTGTAAGAGCATGGATGTCTTCTCCCGGTCACAGAGCAAATATATTAAGTCCTTCTTTTACTGAGATTGGAGTTGGGATTGCAAAAAAGAGTAATGGAGTTTTGTATTGGACACAGATGTTTATGAGACCATATTAATAGTTGATAGTCTACGAACATAAAAATACCGAAAACTAATAACTGGGGACCGAAAAAGAGCATTTTTAAAAATGGTCCCCTGTTTTTTATTTTACATTTATTTCTACCCGTTCTACCTTGCTATTCGATATGTTAATCGTATGCGCTCCCACAATATTACTTTTTGCAATTGCATTATACACAGTTTTGTACACAAGCTTGCCATTTGCGTCAAAACCATTTACTTGAATTTTTATGTTTTTGTCATTTCCAAAATTTGTAATAATAATATACAATTTTCTTCGCTCTCTGTCAAATAACTTTTCTTGAATCTTAACACCATCCTGCTCAGGCAAAACTGATACATTAACTTTTTTAACATATGCAGGAATATTATTGACAACACAAGTGTCAATTGTTCTTTTTCGGACTCTAAAATTTCTTGAACCAAGCCAAATTTTTTGACCTTTTTGGTCATAGCCTTCAATCTTTACCCACAGGTTATCATCTCTTTCAGAATTATTTATGCCAACTATATACAAATTACCTTGCTTGTTCAAACACCAGTCAACAACAAATGATGGTATAGATTTGTTTTGTACAATTTCAACCTGAAGATTTTTCAAATAAGTAGGTACACCTGAAATAACTTTTGTGTCAATAGTCTGCGGTTTTAACCTGACATTTCTTGAGCTTAAGAATATCTTGTTATTTTTGTCGTCGTACCCTCTTATTACTAAAAACTGCATATCCTTTTTTGTATTATTCATAGCTACAATGTATAAATTCCCCGTTTTATCTAAGCACCAGTCCACAACGTATGAAGAATCAGTTTTATTTTCAATAGTTTTGATCCTTTCACGTGTAAAACACTCAACCTGGTCAACTAAACTGTGCAAAACTGCACAGTTTAGTTGAGCAGGCACTACATGAAAAAAGCAAAGCAATTAAAATAAGCTCTATTTTGATTATTATCCTCATAATAGCTTTTGGTACCACGTTTATACCAACATTACAACTAAAAACAAAAAATATGAAGGTAAAAATAGGAAAGTGGGTTGATGTATATTACGAAAAAGAAGAAATAGCTGCTTTAGATTGTTTTAATTTAGCAGAACAGAGAGCAGAATATCTTATGGGCAAATTAGGTATTAAAGAAAAATCTAAAATAAAAATATTTATTTATGACAAACAATCCACGTTCCAAACTAAAAAATACGGATTAATAACTCTTCTTTTTAACCTTGATTGGTATATCGGCGACAACATAGGTTCAACAGTTATATTAACCTCACCTGCAAATCCAGGAAAATTACACAACTATGAAAGTGTTAAACAATCACTTTTGCATGAAATGGTTCATGCCTATGAGTATTTAATTAATCCAAATAGGTTGTTGAATAAAAAATATTACCAACAATACATAAAATAAACAAAAGTTATTGATTCCATTCATAAGCGAAAGAAAACTTCTTACCTTCTAACTTTCTAAGAAGTTGCTCAAATAGAAAAGTAATTAGTATCCAATCAATATACCTTTTATAATTTCTAAATCCCTTGAGCCTCACATTCTCAAGATTATATTCACCTTTTAATTTGCTAAATAGTCTTTCAATCTTTGTTCTCTGCTTGTATAGCTTTTTACCCTCTTCAGTTTCTAAAAATCTTATGTTCTTGCTTCTAAAACTATTGCTAACATTGTTTTTATTTTTCATGTTTCTTTTGTTTATCCCAGCAACAAATTTAACTTTAAGCTCATTTGCTATATTAAACCATCTGCTACAATCGTATCCCGCATCTGCTAATACAATCTCACAGCCAAAGCCCCATGCCCTATACAAAAGCTCTTCTTGTCTTGAGTCATGTTCATTTGCCCCTGTTAAAATCCAGAAAAGTGGTATTACTTCTTCTTTACCTGTACACAAAAGATGTAATTTGTATCCCCTGAAAAATCCTATTGTAATATGTATACCTATTTTTGCTTCTGAATCATTTTTGGCACTTCTCAGCGGCGTAGAGTCTACTATCGCTATACTCATATCAGGTTCTATCTTAGCTATTAATATGTCTTTTATATCTTGCATGTATTCTTTTTCTATTTTTCTTGACAACTTTGCAAAATATGAATAGTCCGGACTTTCTTCTATACCTACTACTTGCTTAAACTCTGTGTCTTGATTTATTCGATATTCTAATTCTCTGAAACTCTTTATCCCCTTTTTAACTTTATAAACCAAACAAGCTATTATCTGAAACAGATTAAATTTCCTCGGTCGTCCCCTTCTATTTTGCTTTATCTTCCTCGATAAAACTTCAGTAACCTTTTTTATTACAAAAAGCAGCTTTAAAAATTTCTTATTTTGTGCTTTAATATTCTTAGTCATCTTTTTCCCCCTTGTGTTTTGTTGTGGTTTTCTCTTAAATTAAAATTATAACACAAGGGGGCTTTTTTCTTTTGTTACTATGTTTACTCTATATGGTTATTTCTTTTATTCAACAACCTCAATCCAAAAATTAAAAAATGGCTAAATGAAGGTGTCGCCTTATATTTAACCAACGGCGGACAATTGAAAAAAGGAAAATTAAAAAACATAAGAATTCCTTCATTTGAAGATATCCAAACAGAAAACCCAATCAAATTTGCAAATATAGGCGGATATATTCCTGCAGATACTTACATTGAATACATAGATAAAAAATATGGCTGGTATTATGTATTGCAGCTATTAAAGACTAATAATTACATAGAACTGCTTGGAAAGTCAGAAAAAGAAATATATGAGGAATGGGTGAATTACATTAAAAGTGTGTATAAATAACAAATATCTTGTCTTGCTTATTAGCGATATATTTCTTATTCTTTTATTCACAAAATGACAAAAATACTTTCCAGCCTGAGTTTTTATTTTCTTTATATACATGAACAAAAGCATTACCCTTCCCATCAGGTTGCACAGCAAATTCATAAAAATCTACGTCAACAAATACTATATATCTAAGAGTTTTAAATGAACCATATGTCCACTCTTGGGGTTCAGAAATACTTAAAAGTTTAATCTTTTTGATATTATGGTTAGGATATAAGTAATCATTTTCATGGTTGTAAATCTTATCATCGCTTAAATTTGTAAGCAAATTATAAAACAAATCATAAGTTGGTTCATATGCCCATAATTTTTTACTGTCATGACTATCCAAAGCTTTTATGTAATCTTTTATAACATCTACAGGAGACATTGTAGAAGTTTTCTTCTCCCACTCATTATTATAGTCAACATACTGGTAAATTATTTCCCTCCACTTTTTTCTTGTAATTTTATAAAATGTACTTCTTTTAAGTGAACATAAATCTACCTCAGCGTCAATATAAGCACCAATTATTTTTTTGTTATATCTCAAAACAATTCCTTTTGATGGAAGCCGATATACAATACCTTTAGGTTCACCCTCAATAATGGTAATTTCTCTTAACTTATAAATTTCATAGTTTATATTTTTCCCAAGATATTGCTTTAGGCTAAAGCCACAATCAGAAAGAAAATAATTGACATAAGCCCAAAAAAGCTTTGAAGGATACTCACCAGCTCTGTGAATTAAATTTTTTGGCAAAGTTTCTGTTCCTTTTGCTATCAAGTAATCAACCGTCCAGCTGTACTTCCTGAAAAGATTAATTACATCTGATGAAATTTCTGTTTGAGGATTTTCATGTTCCAAAATAGATAAAATATATACCACCAGTTGATCATTTAAAAAATAACTTTTTCCATTTATAAGAATTACACCATCATAAGCAGGAAACCCATTATTAAAGTAAAGTATACCCTCTTTTTTACTATCCTTCCAGTAAAATATTATTTTATTTGGCCCTTCCCGAAACTGACTCAATTTGTTGTTTCCAAGCTTGTATGACTGACATTTAGAAAGCATATCTATTAAATCAGTAATTATTTTCTTATTCTTGATTTCTTTAGAACGTTTTACATTTGGATCATTTGCTCCAAATATAATTTTGATTTTATCTGGTAGCAAATTAGTTTTTATGTTTAGAAAAACATATTTATTTACTCTAGCTTCTGCTGAAAATGTGCAAAACTCTAATGTTAAAAAACAAATTAAGAGAATTAAATTAATTAATTTTCTCATTTTCTACCTCAATATTTAAATCAGTTTTTTTTGATTATTATATCATAATACACATTTTATTTCAAAATTTATTTAATATCTACACACAATAATATTACTGTAATTGTTCGTCGTAATTTCAAATAGTTATTTAGGTTGTTGAATAGAAAATATTACCAACAATACATAAAAAACAAGAGTTATAGATTCCATTCATAAGCGAAAGAAAACTTCTTACCTTCTAACTTTCTAAGAAGTTGCTCAAATAGAAAAGTATCCAATCAATATACCTTTTTATAATTTCTAAATCCCTTGAGTCTCACATTCTCAAGATTCTATTCTCCTTTTGATTTACCAAATAGTCTTTCAATCTTTATTCTATGCACGATAAAACTTCAGTAACCTTTTTTATTACAAAAAGCAGCTTTGAAAATTTCTTATTTTGTGCCTTAATATTCCTGAGTACATCTTTTTTACCCATTGTGTTTGTTGTGGTTTTCTCTTAAATTAAAATTATAACACAAGGGAGCTTTTTTCTTTTGTTACTATGTTTACTCTATATGGTTATTTCTTTTATTCAACAACCTCATACTAATAATAAAAAATGTGGAGATTTGAACCAACTTGGAATGGAAAAAATATAGCACTTGTTAATCACAAAGTAACACCAAGAGCACTTTCTATAAAATTCGTTTTTAAAAAGCAAGTAAAGGACTCTTTAAAAACTCAATTTTCCACATTGCTTTCTTACTATATAGAACTCAGAAACAAAACACTAAAGTTAAAGAGGCTGCCAAATTTTTGACAGCCCCGCTTTATTTATTTCCCCACTTTTTCTTTGCAGAGTTTATACTCAAGCGAATCCACAAGTGCAATCCAGCTTGCATTGACAATGTCTGTTGAAACACCTACAGTTGTCCATGTGTCTTTTCCGTCTGTTGACTCAATCAAAACTCGAACCTTTGCAGCAGTTGCTGTCTCGGCGTTGAGCACTCTTACTTTGTAGTCAACAAGATGAACCTCTTTGAGCTCTGGGTAGAACTTTTCTAATGCCTTTCTCAAAGCACTATCCAAAGCATGGACAGGCCCATCACCTTCTGCAGCAGTGATTGCCGTGACACCATCTACCGCAATCTTTACAATTGCAGATGAGCTGTACTCTACTGCCGGTTCATTAATGAGAACTTTAAATTCTTTTAGAGTAAAGAACGGCTGATAAAGCCCCAGCTTTTTCCTAATTAACATCTCAAATGAAGCCTCTGCCGACTCAAACTGATACCCCTCATTCTCTAAACGCTTTAGCTCATCAATAATCTCTTTTGTGACAGGTGAGTCTTTTGTAACTGTCGGGTCAATCTCGCGAATCTTGTCAAGAATTGTAGATCTTCCTGCAACCTCAGACAGTACTATTCTTCTTGTGTTACCAACAATCTCAGGGTTAATATGCTCAAA
Source organism: Caldicellulosiruptor changbaiensis (assembly GCF_003999255.1). GTDB lineage: Bacteria > Bacillota > Thermoanaerobacteria > Caldicellulosiruptorales > Caldicellulosiruptoraceae > Caldicellulosiruptor > Caldicellulosiruptor changbaiensis. The sequence continues at coordinate 587,878 of NZ_CP034791.1, read as the reverse complement.
CGAAGCTGGATTTTTCTTGACAGCATCAATGTGCATTCCTGCCTTGTGAGTAAATGCATAAGCTCCAACATATGGTGCGCGCTCGTTTGGAATCATGTTTGCTATCTCTGCAACATACCTTGAAAGAGATGTCAGGTGTTTTATGTTCTCATCTGGTACACATTTAAAACCAAGCTTTAGCTGAAGATTTGGAATGAGCGTGATAAGGTCTGCGTTCCCACACCTCTCACCATATCCGTTTATAGTTCCCTGTACCTGACGAGCTCCTGCCAAAACAGCCATGATTGAGTTTGCAACAGCCATACCTGTGTCGTTGTGACAGTGAATTCCAATCAATGTCCCAGGAAACATCTCAACAACTTCTTTTGTGATGTTGTAAATATCCATTGGGAAGGTGCCACCGTTTGTATCGCACAGGTCCAAAGAATCTGCTCCTGCTTCCTTTGCAACCTTTAAAGTCTCCAAAGCGTATTTTCTGTTATTCTTGTACCCATCAAAAAAGTGCTCTGCGTCAAATACAACATACTTGCCTAAGGACTTTAAATATTTTATTGTATCATAAATCATCTGAAGATTTTCGTCCTCTGTTGTTTTCAAGACCTCTTTGACATGAAAATCCCACGACTTGCCAAAGATTGCAACAGCTTCGGTATCAGCTGCAATGAGTGACTGGATGTTAGGGTCATCTTTCACGTCAATTCCCACTCGTCTTGTCGAACCAAAGGCAATAAGCGTTGCATTTTTCAATTTCATCTTTTTAACCCTTGCGAAAAACTCCTGGTCCTTGATGTTAGAGCCGGGATTGCCTGCCTCGATAAATTTCACACCAAATTTGTCAAGCCTCTCTACAATCTTGAGCTTATCTTCCAAAGTATATGAAATTCCCCCAGCCTGAGCACCGTCTCTTAAGGTTGAGTCATAGATGATGATGGTCTTATTATCTTCCACTTCATTTTCCCTCCTTTTTAATATCAAAAAAGCCCAGCCTGTGATTTTTTAGGCTGGGCTTTTAAAATTCAATCTCAAATTTGATTGCAAATTCTAAAGATGCCCTAAGGGTCTTTTCAAAAACCCTCTTTGCTCATACACAGGCCAAAATGGGTGCAATGCGGCATATGAAATTTTATAAATCCACTTAATTATTCTCTTTCTAATTATTGAAATAATGCTAACTATTGTGATTGCGCCGCATATTCGTATTATCATTTTTTGCACCCCTTTGACCCTTAATTTTTATTTGTTAATTATTTTAAACCCAATTTAAAAAATTGTAAAGAGTCAATTTTACTCCTCTGAAATTTTATACAGCATCTTATTTATAGCATTTACATACGCTTTTGCGCTTGCTTCTAAAATATCTGTAGATAAGCCTCTTCCCAAAAACGCTTTGCCATCCTTCTTAATTCTGACTGTTACCTCGCCAAGAGCATCCTTGCCCTGGGTGACAGCCTTTATACTGTAATCATCAAGTTCAACCTGAAGCCCTGTTATTCTGTCAATTGCCTTGAAGATTGCATCAACAGGACCATCGCCTGTCGCCGCTTCTTCAAACTCCTCATCACCCGATTTTATTTTAACAGACGCTGTTGAGATTAAGTCATTTCCGCTTATTATCTGGAACCTCACAAGCTCATATGTCTCTGGAATATTGAGTGACTTTTGTTCTAAAAGTGCCTCAATGTCTTTGTCAAGTACAACCTTCTTTTTGTCTGCCAAAACTTTAAATTTTTCAAATGCAGCGTCAATTTCTTCTCTTGTGAGGTCTGTGTATCCAAGCTCTTTGAGCCTTTCTTCAAACGCATGACGACCTGAATGCTTGCCCAAAACCATCCTGTTTTTAGGAAGACCAATTGATACAGGGTCAATAATCTCATATGTTGTTCGTTCTGACAATACTCCATGCTGATGTATACCAGACTCGTGCGCAAAAGCATTTGCACCCACAATTGCCTTGTTTGGCTGAACAAATACACCTGTAAGAGAAGACACAAGTTTGCTTGTTCGGTAGATCTGGGTTGTGTCAATCAAAACATCAACATCATAAAAATCTTTTCTTGTCTTGAGAGCCATTACAATCTCTTCTAAAGCAGCATTCCCAGCTCTTTCTCCAAGTCCATTTATTGTACATTCAACCTGATGAACCCCTTCTTCAACAGCAGCCAATGAGTTTGCAACAGCAAGGCCAAGGTCGTTGTGGCAATGAACTGAAATTTGGACCTTGTCAATGTCAGGAATGTTTTCTTTTATTGCTCGAATAATCCTTTTCATCTCTTCAGGTGTTGTGTAGCCTACCGTGTCTGGTATGTTTATAACTGTTGCACCAGCCTTTATAACAGCGTCAAATACCTTTATCAAAAACTCAATCCTTGAACGTGTTGCATCCTCACATGAAAACTCTACATCAGACACATATTTTTTTGCATACTTTACCATGGCAACTGCTCGCTCAAGTACCTCATCCTCTGTCATTTTTAACTTGTATTTCATGTGGATATCACTTGTTGCTATAAAAGTATGAATTCTCGGAGCTGTAGCATTTTTAAGCGCTTCATATGCTCTGTCTATATCCTTTTCAACTGCTCTTGCCAAAGATACTATTACTGCATCCTTTATATTCTCAGATATTACTTTTATTGCCTCAAAATCACCAGGAGAGGCTATTGCAAAACCTGCCTCTATAACATCAACTTTGAGTTTTTCAAGCTGTTTTGCAATCTCAAGTTTTTCATTGACATTGAGCGAAACACCAGGTGTTTGCTCACCGTCTCTGAGCGTGGTATCAAATATCTTTATAACTCTTTTTCCCATTAAAAACCCCTCACCCTTATTCTTTTATCGGTTTTATCCAAGGCATCATTTTTCTGAGCTCTTTCCCTACCTGCTCAATAAGTAAATTCTGCTCTCTTCTTCTTATGCTATTGAATTCTGGCCTTCCTGCCATGTTCTCTAATATCCATTTCTTTGCAAATGTACCATTTTGAATCTCTTCTAATACTTTCTTCATCTCTTTTCTTGTCTCTTCTGTTATAATTCTCTTACCTGTCATGTAGTCGCCATACTCAGCTGTGTCTGAAATTGAGTATCTCATTAAAGAAAGTCCGCCCTGCCAAATCAAATCAACTATGAGCTTCATCTCATGCAGGCATTCAAAATATGCAATCTCTGGCTGGTATCCTGCTTCAACCAGTGTATCAAACCCGGCTTTGATAAGCTCTGTAAGACCTCCACACAAAACTGCTTGCTCACCAAAAAGGTCTGTTTCTGTCTCTTCCTTAAATGTAGTAAGGATTATTCCAGCCCTTGATGCTCCAATACCTTTGGCATATGCCAAAGCAATATCCAATGCTTTTCCTGTATAGTCCTGATGTACAGCAACTAAAGCTGGTACACCTTTGCCTTCTTCATACTGGCTTCTGACTGTGTGCCCTGGCCCTTTTGGAGCTATCATTATAACATCAACGTATGGTGGTGGAACTATCTGACCAAAGTGAATGTTAAACCCGTGCGCAAATGCTATTGCCTTTCCTTCTTTTAAGTTAGGTTCTATACTCTCTTTAAATAGCTTTGGCTGTTTTTCATCATTTACAAGAATCATAATAACATCTGCAACTTTTGTTGCCTCATCAGCTGTCATAACTTTAAGACCATGACTTTCTGCCTTTGCCCAAGACTTGCTGCCATGATAAAGTCCAACCACAACGTTTATACCAGAATCTCTCAAGTTCAGTGCATGTGCGTGGCCTTGGCTGCCAAAACCAATTACTGCAACCGTCTTGTCTTTAAGCAAATCTAAATTGCAATCATTATCATAGAATATCTTTGCCATCTTTACTCATCCTCCTCAGACTTAGATTTTGATATGACTTTATTTCCACGCTCTATCGCAATAAGTCCTGTACGGACTACCTCGCGAATACCATATTGTTTTAAAAGTTCTATCAGCGCTTCAATCTTGTCCTCATCGCCTGAAATCTCAATTGTAAGCGTTTCTTTCGAAACATCAACAATGTTTGCTCTGAAAATCTCTGTTATTTGAATAATGTCTGAACGCGTCTGAGAATTAGCATTAACCTTTATAAGCGCAAGCTCTCTTTCAACAGCCTCTTTCGGGTTTAGTTTTTTGATTTTTATAACATCAATAAGTTTATTCAGCTGTTTTGTCACCTGCTCGACAATATAGTCGTCTCCATTTACAACAATTGTCATGCGGGATATTGTTGGGTCTTCTGTCACGCCAACAGCAAGGCTGTCTATATTAAAACCTCTTCTTGAAAAAAGCCCTGCAACTCTAGACAGTACACCCGGGTGGTTCTCAACCAAAACAGAAAGTGTGTACTTCACCTTCTTACATCCCCCTATCACCAAAAATTTTGGTAAACTCAATTAAACCCTTAAGGTATAGTTGGCTCATCAGGGCTTGTCACAACTTCAAGCAAAAATGGACCCTTGTGGCTTTTCATAATCTCAATAGCCTCTTTTAACTTTTCCTTGCTCTCAAGCCTCATACTCTCAATGCCATATGCTTTTGCTAATATCATAAAGTCAGGGTTACCATCCAAGCATGTTGCAATAAATCTGCCTGTACATCTTTTCTTCTGAAGCTCATATACCATTCCAAGCCTTGTGTTGTTGAAAAGGACAACTTTAATCGGCACCTGTTCTCTTTTAATGGTAGCAAGTTCCTGCAAAAGCATCTGAAAACTTCCATCGCCAGTTATTGCAATGACCTCCTTATCGGGTCTTCCAAACTTTGCGCCAATTGCAGCAGGGACGCCATATCCCATTGTACCAAGTCCACCCGAAGTTATAAAGGTTCCTGGTTCTTTGATATATAGATTATGAGCCGCCCAAATCTGGTGCTGACCAACATCTGTTGTGATTATATAATCTCCATTGTATGCCCTTGAAATTTCTCTTAGCACATCATAAGGATGAAGCTTGTCATCATCTGGAAGAACTTTCTTTTGCGCTTTAATCTCATGAGCCCAAAAATCTTTTCTTTCTGAAATTCTTTTATTAATCTCTGAAAGCACCTGTTTTGCATCGCCAACAATTGGCACATTTGTATCAACATTTTTTCCTATCTCAGCAGGGTCAATGTCTATATGAATAATCTTCATATTGTCAGTAATTTTTGTATCACCCAAGGCCCTGTCTGCAAGCCGCGCACCTATCACAATTAAAAGGTCTGCTTGTCTGAGCGCTAAATTTGCCTCTTTCTGACCATGTGAACCTATCATGCCAAGATAATAAGGATGGTCTGTTGGAATAGAACCAATTCCCATTAGGGTTGAAATCACAGGGATTTTCTGTTTTTCTATCAAAATTTGCAGCTCTTGTGATGCACCTGATGCAATAACTCCACCACCGCTGCATACAACAGGTCTTTTTGAGCTTTCTATTGCCTCTACTGCCCTTTTTATCTGCAGAGGATGCCCTTTTTCTTTTGGCTTGTAGCCAGGAATATCAATTTCTTTCGGAATTTCAAATTCAATCTCCTGCATCTGAACATCTATAGGAACATCTATCAAAACAGGCCCACGTCTTCCTGTTGAGGCTATATAGAATGCTTCTTTTAAAATCCTTACAATTTTTTTAGGGTCTTTTACAAGATAGTTATGCTTGGTAAACGGAGCTGTTGCCCCTGTTATATCCACTTCTTGAAACACATCTTTTCCAATTAAACTTGAATTTACCTGACCTGTGATAGCCACAATAGGAACTGAATCCATATATGCAGTTGCAATGCCAGTTATAAGATTTGTAGCACCAGGCCCAGAGGTTGCAACGCACACACCTACCTTGCCAGTTGTGCGCGCATATCCACTTGCCTCATGAACTGCTGCCTGTTCTGTGCGTACTAAGACATGCTTTATATCAGAGCTATAGAGCGCATCATAAAATGGATAGATTGCCGCACCTGGAATGCCAAATATAATCTCTACACCTTCGCTTTTTAAAACCTCTACCATTGCCCGTGCTACCGTCATCTTCGCCATCAACCAAATCCCACCCTTTATATATGAAAAGTCCGACCATGCTACTTTAATTTGTCGGACAATTGCTTTTTTGCTAATAGCTTTTTGTTATTTTCAAATTAAATTTTGAAATATTTTAGCACGTATTTTTATTCGTGTCAAGGAATTTAGGTGCAAAGACTATTACAATCTTTTTAACTTTTTTTAAATGCTTTTTCAACTATAAAATCTGAAAGGTGTGGAAAAAGGCGGGTAAAAAGCACAAATATATAGTCTTTTTTAGATGTGTATATCTCTTTTCTGTTCATCTCTATCCCTCTGATAATTCTTCTTGCAGCAACATCCGGCGAAAGCCTTGAAAGCCGAATTTCATCTTCTGGATATGGCTTTCCTAAAGCTTTTTTTCTAAAGCTTGTTGAAATAGAACCTGGATATGCATTTAAAACATTTATGTTATATTTTTTAAGCTCCATTCTTGCAACATCAGCTATAGCTGAAAGTGCTGCCTTTGATGCTGTATATCCACCTGTAAATGGCACAGGTCTTTTCACACCAAGCGAACAAATATTCACAATTGTGCCTCCTCCTTGTTCTTTGAAAAAGGAGATTCCATACTTCATCATGTAAAAAGCACCAAAAAAGTTAGTATCAAATACCTTTTTAAGATCAAGATCATCTATTTCTTCCACTTCACATCTCAAGCCAACTCCTGCGTTGTTAATTAAGAAATCTGCCGTTTTTAGCTCATCTTTTATGGTTTTAAAAACATCTTCACAATCTTTTTTGAAGCTCACATCAGCCTTTATTAAAAAGAGATTTTTCGAAAACATTATGAGCTCATTCTGAAGCCCTTTTAAAGACTCTTCTGACCTTGAAATGGCAACAACCTTTGCACCTTTTTCAAGTAAAATCTTTGTCATTTCCTTCCCAAGACCAGATGTTGCCCCTGTAATAATGATGGTCTTATCCCTCCAGAAATCTTTTCTCATGCGGCACTACCACCTTTTTAGAATAATGAAACCATGAAGACTTTGTTGAGTTAGTATTTAGTATAACATATAAAATTTATTTTTTGGAGAAAATCAAAAAAGGTGGGCATTTTTCAGCACCCACCCAACTCATAATGCATCCACATTCTATAAATCTTGACAATTTTCTCTTCTTCTAAAACCTGGTAGATTATTCTGTGTTGTATGTTTATTCTTATTGACAGTTTTCCCTCAAGGTCTCCCTTTAACTTTTCATATGGAGGAGGATTTTGATAGGGATTTTGCTTCAGCATTTTTAAAATTTCCTTTGCTTTTTTTGTCATGCTCACAAGCCTCCAACTTTTTTGCATCTTTCAACGCCTGTTTTGAAAACTTTAGCTTATATCCCATCCTAAGTCTTCCTCGTATTGCCATTCATTTAATGGGACTTTATCTGCCTCTAAAATGCTTTCTCTTAAATTCGGTATTGACAGTAGATATAAAGTTTCTTGAATAGCATTCCAATCTTCCTCAGAGATGAGAACTACATTCCCTTTTTTGGAAGTTATCTGTATAGGTTCACTACTTATTCTTACCTGTTCCAGAATTTTATATATGTTTTGCCTTACTTTTGTCACAGGTATTGTCTTCAACCCAAATCACCTCTTTTAAAATTTATTGTAACGTACGTCAATTATATTTCAAACACATCTCCCACACCACAAACCTTTAGCTTATTTGCTATATTGTTACCAAAATAAATTAATGTCTCTATCCCAGAGCAGTGAAGAGGTACAAGCTTATAGATTCTCTTTTCCTTGAAAAACTGACAAAGCCTTTGCAAATTATCCTTTTGAAAATCCTTTGAATGAAAACCACCGATAACTGCAAAGATGCTCTGAGAAAAGCATTTTTCCACTTTTTCTACAATATTCTCAATTCCATTGTGACTGCAGCCAACAATAAGCACAAGTTTGCCATCTTCCTTTACCACCAAGGACTGCTCTTCTAAAAACAAATCGCTTTGAAACCGACCATCTTTGAGAATATAAAACTCATCAGATTCCTTACCTGAGGTAACATTCACCACAAAAATACCATCAAACATCTCATAGACATCTTCATTAACAACCTTAAACCTTGCCATGTCAAGCGCTTCAAAATTTTCACCTATAAATTTATACTCCCCTTCTCTTTTGGCAAACTTTTTCTCAAAAAATCCATAGTGCACCCAAATATTACAATCTGTTCTTTCAATAAGAAATTTAAGACCACCTATGTGGTCATAATGGGCATGGCTCAGAACAATTGCATCAAAATCAAAGCCCACACCCATCTTCTCAATGTTTTTCACAATGGCATTTGTCTGCCCACAGTCAAACAAAATCTTTTTGTCATCTTTTATAACCAAAATTGAAAGACCATGCTCTGCTAAATACCCACCTTTGAACGTCCAGTTATTGACAATTATTTTAGCTCTCAATTTTAAAAAGCCTCTCTTTCTAATATTTGCTGTTAAGTGACCTTTGAGCAAAACATCTCACTTTGCCCTATGGACAATTTTAAGTCCAAGTAGCTGCTGTGCATTCTTCCAAAAAATCTTTTCTTTCTCTTCTTCAGAAAGTCTTAAGCTATTAACATACTCAACTTCTCTTTTCTGGTCTTTCCATGGAGAGTCTGTTGCAAACAAAATTATATCTATCCCATGATTTCTGAAAATTTTTTCTGGATTTTGTATATCAACCTCACCAAAGAAAAAGGATGTATCAAGATACACATCTTCACCTATTAAGCACTCAAGCGTCTTATCAAAAAATTTATACCCACCCATGTGCGCTGCAACAATCTTTGCACCCGAAAAATCTTTTAGGACCTTATGAAGCTTTTTTGGTGTACAATGGTAAGGTGGCATAAAAGCCGGATCAACTCCGCTGTGAAAAAGTATAACCATATCGTTTTGGAAAATTGCATCATAGATTGGATACATCTTTTTGTCATCCACAAAAAAATCCTGATAATCAGGGTGAAATTTTATTCCAGCAAACCCGTTTTCTTTTAACCACCTTATCTCTTCTTTCCACTTATCAAACTCAGGATGAACTGTGCCAAAACAAATTATGTCCTTGTTTTCTTCCATTACCGACAAGGCCCATCTGTTAATTGTCCTTGTTTGCTGAGGTTTTGTTGCAATGGGCAGAACCACACACATGTCAATTCCAGATTTTTTAGCAGACTCTTTCAAACCTGACAAAGTACCGTTGTGATAATATGGCATACCAGAATTTTGTGAAAGCTTTGACATTGCTCTTGGTGCAAGTTCATCTGGAAAACAGTGGGTGTGAAAGTCTATAATCATACTCTCCTACTCTCCTTTTTTCTTTTCTAAATTTTTCATTTGATTATTGTAAGCACTTTTCATTTTCAGGTGGCTGGAGCAAAAAATTTTTTAAAACTTATCTCTAGTTTTAATATTTTACCATAGTTTCCTTATTAGTTATTAACAAAATTTCTTTATTGTCTTCATCTAAAACTTTATTTAAAATGCTAATTGTTTTTTGCTAATATTAAAGTATATAATTAACTTGAGAGGTAACAACAGTTTGCACAGTATTAAAACTTTAATATGATATTTTAATGTCATTATTATTATTTCATTTAATTGTTTTTTGTATATAGAATTCTTCGCTTCTTATCACTTTTTGTTTAAAATCACTATTGTTTTTACCTGTATTTTTCGATATACTTTTGTATCATAATTCCATAATAAACAAAAAACAAATGAAAAATAGGGGGTTATGAGGAAATGAAAAGTATTGTATTAACTTCTAACAATTTTAATTTGAATCTTAAAAATAACTCTTATCTTCAAAACCTGTCAGCGCAAAAAACTACCAAAGAGCAAATTTCAAAAAATTATTTTTCTAATTCAAAACAGAATACAGTTCAAAATAATTCCAAAATTTCGCCTGCCTATGTCTATGAAAAAGGTTCTTCTGCTAATGAGTTCTATGGTAAAATAGTCTATAGCAAACCAAGTTCAATTTACTCTTTGCCGCCTTCAAAAAGTGGCAGTTCTATTCAAAATCCAAATAATAGCAGTAAAATTCTAAATTCAAGTAGTTCAGTTGAAAAAACTAAAACCAGTGAAACAAGAAGAACTGATCCAAGCAAAGAATTCTGGGAACAACGGATTGACAAGTGGATATTTCCTTTAGAATCCAAAAACTTAATTGTAGCCAATCCCGCAACAGATGGAAGGCAATTTGGTGCTCCACGAGATGGTGGTACAAGAACTCATGCAGGAGTTGATCTTTTAACTTATGATAAGAAAACCAACAAGGGTGTAAAGGATGCAAAAGTGCTTGCAATGACTAATGGAACAGTGACTGCTGTTTATGATTTCTATGCGGGTACACAGGCAATAGAAATAAAAAACAGTGATGGTTCTGTTATCAGATATGGTGAAGTTAAATCAAAAGTTAAAGTTGGGGATAAGGTAAGGCAAGGACAAGTCATAGCCACTGTTATACCTAATACAGAAACTGGAAATGCAATGCTTCACTTAGAAGTTTATAAGGGTGATAGCAGTGGACCTCTTACTCAAGAGAATAATAAAACATATAAATATGTACCTCAAGCAAATTATAAACGTAGAAGTGATTTAATAAATCCGATGGATGTGATTAGACTTAAAACAAAAAGTGAAAAGGAAGATAAAAAATGAGAAAGAAGTTATTAATTGTTTTAGCGATTATTATAGGAATCCTTGTTATTGCTGCAGGAGTATTTGCAATTTTTAAAGATGAACTCTTTGTTTTCAAAAATAATAAGCCTATTTTTACAAGAAATGAACCAATTTTAATGGGATTAAAATTTGGAAGTACAAAGAGAGAATTGATAAAAAAAGTGGGTAAACCTAAGAAAATAAAGAAACAATGGTGGGGTGCTTATGGTGATTATGTAGAATTTTGTTACTATGATTGGGGTACTATTTGGTTAGCACCCGGTAATGAAAGTGATTTGAGTAACTATATAATATATGCAGAAATTAACAAGAAAGGAATAAAAGGACCTAGAGGAATTGAAGTTGGAGACAGTTATAAAAAAGTGTTGAATAAATTTAGGTATAGCCCGATAAAGATTGGCGATAACAAATTTTTATACTGTGTCATTTCAAAAACAGAAGATAATGGTTTAAAAAAAATTCAGCCTACCACGTTTGACGATATAGAGCAATTCGGTGGCACTGTGTATAATAAGAAAGAAGAAGTTGAAAGCATTTACTATCAAGATAGTGTTTATTATGGAATAGAATTTAAAATATCAAAAGGCAGAGTAAAACAAATTGTGGTATATTATCATGATAATTAGAGGTGAAATTTTTGAAAGCTGAAAGAAATTATTGTCCTAATCTTAATTATGTTTTTAATTTTGCAAAGCATCTTTGTTCTAAGCAATGATAAAATCGAAAAAGGAGTTAAAGAACATATAAAAGAGGAAGAAAATATTAAGAATGGTAAAATAACATTAAACGAATTTATCAAAGCAGTTATCAACGCAGATCCTATGTTTATGTTTGTATCAATACGGAGCTATGTTAGGTGAAAATGGATATATAATATCTGGTTTACAGGAGTACAAAAGAAGGACAAAAAGTACTACTTGATGATTTATACTATTAATGGGTCTGTAAATAATTCTGTGTATTTAAATTAGGCCAACCTTCTTGGTAAGAGAGCATTCAGGATAAACTTGTCTACCTTCTATTTTTTAGTATTACCATTTTAAAAATTTTTATGCATAAATTTTTAAAATCCTGGACAAAATTTAATACTGGGTTATAATACTCTGTTTTTTTTATTTATTGTTTTAAACTGCTTCCATGGAAGCAGTTTAAAATACGAACTGGTGATTGTTATTTACTTTATATACTCTTTCAAACGCTCAGAATACATTATCAAAAGCTGATTTAATATTATATCTCAATTTCTGTACCTCTGTGTCCACTTTCTTACAACATTTTTTGTTGCAAGATAAAGCATCTTTTCTAACGCTGTATCGTTTGGAAATACTGATTTTGCCTTTGTCACTTTTCTAAATTGTCTATAAACTCCTTATATGATGTTTGTGGTATAAATTATCTTCCTTATTCTGCCGGGGAAAACTTAAAAAACGAAGTCGGTAGCTCCCAGTTGTTTTCCCAGCTCCTGAACGCATAAGGATACTGTTTCCCCCATTTTTCTTTTACCTGATAAAAATTGTCCAACGCTTCTTCTTCATTAGTTGCCTGATACACTTTTTTAAAATCTTTTGAAAATTCTTTTATATGCTTGTATGAAACATACTTGAACGAATTTCTGAGCTGATGAATAATACACCTTTGAATATCGCTTTTTGGAAATACTGCTTCTATTGCTTCTTTTAATCCTGTTAATCCATCAACACAAAGCAGTAATACTTCTTCCACTCCCCTTGTTTTCAAGTCATTCAAAACACCCAACCAGAATTTAGAACTTTCACTTTCTCCAATCCATATTCCCAAAACATCCTTATATCCTTCAATGTTAATACCCAAAACAACATAGGCAGCTTTATTAACAATTTTACCCTCATCTTTTATCTTGTAATGAATTGCGTCCATGAAAATAAACGGATATATCTTTTCCAATGGTCTATTTTTCCATTCTCTTATTCTGCTGAATAATTTTCTCTGTAATTTTGCTAACCATTTCAGCAGATATTTCGATACCATAAATATCTTTAATTTGCTCATGAATGTCTCGTGTTGTCATTCCTGCAGGAAATACAGGGCTATGATTTTGTCTTCAATCTCTGAAATATCTCTTTTGTACTTAGGAATTATCTTGGGTTCAAATTCGCCTTCTCTATCCCTTGGAATATCAAGTTCCATTTCACCAAACTTAGTTTTGACAGTCTTTTGACTATAACCATTTTGGGAATTTGTTGTTTTCTTATTTCTGACATCATATTTTTCGTAGCCTAAACTTTCTTCAATCTCTGCTTCTAAAAAACCTTGCAGCACATCTTTAAATATGTCCTTTAAGCATTCATAAATGTCGCTTACACTTTGGATGTTATTTTTTCTTATGAATTCAAGCAATTGCTCTTTTGTTAAAACATTTTCCATAACAAAAACCTCCCCGTATCATATAATTATCAAATCAATTAAAACTTCATATCTCAATTGGTACATTTAATTATCAGTACCAATTGATTACTGGAAATTCATTTTGATAATGCACCTTTCTTAAAACACTCATTTCTCAAAAATTGAATATTAAAATTGACTGCTACAGTTTAAATTTGCCCTTTATCTTTGGTAAACTAAAATCAGAAAAAGTTTAAGCCTGATTTAGTTTATTTGGATATTTTTGATCACCTCCTGCTGGACGTGCTTTGACATCTGCACGCCACAGCTTGAGAAAGACTGAACCCCAAAGGATTACATGAGTAATGTTTACTCGTTTGCTGTGCACTGGCAGTTTACCACATCTGATTTGAGCATATCAGATGTGTGCACCCTGTAAACTGCTCCGTAGCTCTAATATCGGCGAGGCTGCATTACATGTAATCCCCAGGGATAAAGGGCTTAACACTTTTTCTTACCACTACTTGCAAAAAGGAGGTCTTCAAATTGCCAAATACTTTAATCGTGGGCATTGATATCAGTAGTCAGTCAAATTCTATCTTCTTCATCGATGATGCCGGTAATCACTTGATTAAAAAACCTTTTTCCTTGCCTAATGATCAAGAAGGCGCTAACGAATTAATCAAAAGAGTTATTGACTGCCTCAGCCAGTATAATCTATCCTGTATTAAGTTTGGCATGGAAGCAACTTCACATTACGCTTGGCATCTGCACTTGTATCTTGCTTCTTCATCTGAACTGCTGCCATATAAACCAACTTTTTATGTTCTCAACCCAAGCATAGTCAAAGGCTTCAAAAAAATCTACACTTTCTTGCCTAAAACAGATAGCATCGATGCAATTATCATCGCTGAATGTGTCAGGTTCAGCAAACTCAACCCAACACCTTTGCCTGATTTTAAATATGCTGCACTACAACGCCTTACCAGAATGCGCTATCATCTTGTTCACAATCTAACTCGCGAAAAAAACAGAGCTCTCAATCTCATATACCTTAAATTCTCTACTTATTCTCAAGACTGTCCATTTTCAGATATCTTCGGTAAAGCTTCTTGTGCTATCATCGAAAACTTTACACCTGATGATATCGCTTCTATGCCTTTAGAAGACTTAATTAAATTCGTATCCGATAACGGCAACAATAGACTCTCAGATGTCAATAAAATCGCTGAAATACTTAAAACCGAGGCTCAAGCGTTCATACAGATTACATCCTCTGTTGGCTGAGGCAAATGACTTAGCTTTGTCTATGACCCTTGAAAACATTAGATTTATGCAAGAACAACTTAAAAAACTCGACAAAGAAATCTCAAAACTTCTTAAAGCTTTCTCTCAAACATTAACAACCGTCCCTGGCATAGGAGATGTTCTTGCAGCCGGCATCATCGCTGAAATCGGTGATATCAAGCGCTTCAAAAATGAAGCTGCTTTGGCAAAGTATTCTGGCCTTGTTTGGACTCAGTACCAATCAGGCAACTTCAATGCCCAAGATGTCTCATTAGCTAAGTGTGGTAACCAATACCTGAGATACTATCTTGTTGAAGCTGCTAACTGTGGACTGTAGCACACAGTACGCTACAAAGCCTTCTACAACAAGAAGTTCTCAGAGGTTACCAAGCATCAGCATAAACGTGCCCTCGTCCTAACCGCAAGACGCTTAATTCCCCTGATCTTTGCAATGCTCTAGCCTTGGTCAAATATATCAAGAAAGAGGTGATGTTTACAATACTTAGTTAGTCCCAATTTTTTAATTTAATAATCTTTCCCAAACAAGCTGCCAGTTAAATTTTTCCATGCTGAGCGGCTCGGTATTTTATTGTCTTTTTTGCCCTAATTATCTAAAAAAATTTTTTAAAAAACCCCCTTGACATTATACCGTTTGTCTTCTTGGATATTTTTGTCTATATTCTGATTCTTACCAAGAAGGAGGTCCTTATACTTTACACAAAATTATTTATAGTCTCCTATTAATAACTGATTATATTTTAGATTTGGAAATGAGCTACATCAATTTTTATTAATTGAACCCCTTAAGATGTAGCTCTTTTTATTTGATTTATAAAACACCCGCAAGAATTAAAGTGCCTTCTCAAAAAACATATATTGTCTATTTTTTATATATACATTTTTAATTTATTGTTGCTTTTTTGTTTAAAATCACTATTGTTTTTACCTGTATTTTTCGATATACTTTTGTATTATAATTCCATGATAAACAAAAAACAAATGAAAATAGGGGGTTATGAGGAAAATGAAAAGTATTGTATTAACTTCTAATAATCTTAATTTGACTCTTAAAAATAGCTCTTGCCTTCAAAACCTGTCAGCCCAAAAAAGTACTGCAGAGCAAATTTCAAAAAGCTATCTCTCACCTTCAAAACAAAATACAGCCCAAAACAACTCTAAAATTTCGCCTGCCTATGTTTATGAAAAAGGTTTTCCTGCTGATGAGTTCTATGGTAAAATAGTTTACGAAAGACCTGGTTCAAATTCTGTATCGTCTACAACAAAGATAAATGCTGTTTATAAAAGCCAAAATACTTCAACAAAAATAAAAAGATTAGAACCAAGCAAAGCATTATTTGAATTTGTTAAATCTTATGAAGGATATTCCTCAATCGCCTATAGAGACAAAGACGGAGTTTGGACTATTGGAATTGGACATGTATTAAAAGGCAAAGAATTGGAAGAATATGTTGATCTTAAAACTAATAAGCCCAAAAAAGCAATAACAGAAGAAAAAGCATATGAATTTTTCAAAAGTGATATCAAAAATGCAACTGATGCAATAAATAAATTTATGGAAAATAACAAAATTCAACTTTCACAAAACCAATTTGATGCTTTAGTAAGTTTTACATTTAACGTTGGAAAAGCATGGACAACTAATGAAAAATCAAAAATTCGAGCTGATATAATTAAAGCTATTAAAAATGGTATTGATACTAAATTAGAGAAAGAACTTAGAGACGATTTTCTTGTCTATTCTAAAGCTCAAGGAATAGTATTAGAAGGTTTACAAAGACGCAGATACGATGAATGGGAAATGTTTGTAAAAGGAGACTACAAAGTTACAGATATAAATACTTGGAAAAAGATAAAAAAAGAAATTGGTCTTTAGAAATTTTTCATCTCTAAAATTGTTGTATCACATACTATATTTAAGCTAAACAAATTAGTGAGGTGAAATCTTTGAAGACTGAAAAAAAAATTATTGTTCTAATCTTAATCATGTTTTTAATTTTGCCTAACAAACTTGTTTTAAGCAATGATAAAATTGAAAAAGGCTATTACGATTACAGCGGCAAAAAAGGAAGTAAAGATATAATAATGAGCATATATATTAACAACTCAAAAATTATAGGACTCTACGCTTTTAAAGGAGTTAAAGAGCATATAAAAGTAGAAGGAAAATTGAAAAACGGAAAAATAACATTAATCGAATATAACAAAAAAGGCCAAATTGCAGGAACTTTTTATGGTAACTTGAAAACAATAGATACAGTTGAAGGAACTTGGAGTAATGGCAAAATTAAAATGCCTTTTAAATTGAAGCTTGTTAACATAATTTATACGGATTATGGGAAAAGATATAACTTTGTTGGTTTCCCAGACGAAGAAGTAGTAAAATTCGCTACTAACATTCAAAAATATTTAATAAAAAACGACAAAGAAACACTTGCAAAACTGATAATATATCCTATAAATGTTAAAATTGATAGTAAAAAGAAAACCATAAGAAATGAAAAAGAGTTTATCAATAATTTTGACAAGATATTTAATGGCAATTTAAAAAAAGCAATTATCAATGCTGACCCTTTGTTTATGTTTGTAAATCAGTACGGAGCCATGTTGGGAGAAAATGGATATAATATCTGGTTTACAGGAGTACAAAAGAAGGACAAAAAGTACTACTTGTTGATTTATACTATTAATAACTGATTATATTTTAGATTTGGAATTGAGCTACATCAATTTTTATTAATTGAACCCCTTAAGATGTAGCTCTTTTTATTTGATTTATAAAACACCCGCAAGAATTAAAGTGCCTTCTCAAAAAACATATATTGTCTATTTTTTATATATACATTTTTAACTTATTGTTGCTTTTTTGTTTAAAATCACTATTGTTTTTACCTGTATTTTTCGATACACTTTTGTATTATAATTCCATGATAAACAAAAAACAAATGAAAATAGGGGGTTATGAGGAAAATGAAAAGTATTGTATTAACTTCTAATAATCTTAATTTGACTCTTAAAAATAGCTCTTGCCTTCAAAACCTGTCAGTCTAAAAAAGTACTGCAGAGAAAATTTCAAAAAGCTATTTTTCACCTTCAAAACAAAATACAGCCCAAAACAACTCTAAAATTTCGCCTGCCTATGTTTATGAAAAAGGTTTTCCTGCTAATGAGTTCTATGGTAAAATAGTTTACGAAAGACCTCAAAGCAAAATCCATGTATCTCAACAACAAGAAAATTCAATAAAAGCTCTGAGTAATAATGCGACAAATAGCACATCTAAAAAAATAATCGGAGCTTCAACTATTCCATCTGTTTTTAGAAAATTAGAAAATCTTACAAATAATATTAGGGAGAAAATTTCAGATTCATTGAAGAAAACTGAAATAAATGCTATAAGAACAGAACTGAAAGTAGGGTTAGAAGCTTTGAGGCGTGTTACAGACAATAATCTGAAATATGCAATAAATTTTTTCGAGCATGCTTTGCAGGACAAGCCGTCTAAAATAACAATTTCAAATGAAAAAAGCGAATTGTCTCAAAAAATAAAGAAGAATGTAGATTATAAAACAGCCAGGAAGCATATTATTTCTGTAGCTGAAGAATTACTCCCTACAATGAAAGTCGGAGAGATAATAGGACTAAGTAAAAACGAAAAAAATAGAAATAAATATGAATTTCCTGTAACATTTCGTAAAAATCATGATTTAGACCTCTATTTAGCAATAAACAACGCTAACCTGTATTTTAAAAAAGAGAGTGAAAATACCATAAGTATATGGCTTCACGATACTTATAACTTTGATAACCATATTAAAAAACAAAGTTCAATAGAACAAATACCGGACTTAATAAAAGGAAAAATGAGCTTTGGGGAATGGTTAAATGAATTTGGAGAAGATTTGCAGAATATTGGGGTTGTCAAATCATATGAAATTTTTATCAAAATAGAAACAGTTAAGGTCAACGTTCTTTTATAAATAAAGAAGGGAGTAATACCATGTGGTGGTAGGCAAAAAAATTTTGAGAGGATGTTTAATAATTGTTTTATTGGTCATTGTGTTTTTAGTTTTTATTATTGGTTCAACAGCATTTTTGATTTATGTTGTTCCTCACGAACCAATAAAGCGTGTGAAAAGCCGTGCTGAGTGGATTAGATTGTATAAGATATTTGATACAGAGTTTCCTGAACCAATAAAAGAAGAGAAAATAGTAAAATGTGAAGGCCAATTTCTTGACCTATTAATTTTTGACAAAAAAGCCAAACCTGAATTAGAAAAGCTAACTTCAAATTGGCTTTATGTAAAAGATAATAAAATGCTATATGATTTAGATATAAAAAAGCAATATGAAATTGAAGCAGTTTTAGGTACTGTAGAAGAGTTATCTTTAGGAAAAAAAAATCTTCCTGAAGAGTTAAAACCGTGGTTTTTCAGTGAAAATGGAGAAGAATATGATAGTTCAATTTTGAATGAGAAATTAGCTCAAAATATGCTTTCTGAAATGAAAGAAGGATATAAATTTTTTAGATACGAAAGATACAGGAAAGACGGAATAGGACGTGTACTCTCTCTTTATTTTTTTTATATACCAACGAAAAATCATTTATATGTATATAATGATGATTATTACTGGGAGCAAATTGAGTATATTGAAAGAGATAATAGAGAATGTGGAATTAAATGAGAATGGCGTATAAGAAATTTTTCATCTCTAAAATTGTTGTATCACATACTATTAATAAGTGATTATATTTTTGATTTGAAAGCGAGCTACATCGATTTTTATTAATTAAACCCCTTTAAGATGCAGCTCGTTTAATTGATTTATAAAACAAACATCCGCAAATGAAAATAGAGGGCTGTGTAGAAGCAATTTAATAAATCCAATGGATGTACTAAGATTAAAACCAAAGAGTGAAAAGGATGTTAAAAAATGGAAAAATATCTGTTCTTCTATCAATTTTTGTTGTAATAACAATTATTGCTATGGGAATGTTTTTAATCTTTAAAGATGATCTTTTTATTTTTAGAAATAACAAGCCTATTTATACAAGAAACGAACCGGTTTTGGCAGAATTAAAATTTGGATCTACAAAGGGAGAATTGATAAAAAAATTAGGAAATCCCAAAAAGGTTAAGAAAGAATGGTGGGGTGCTTATGGTGATTATGTAGAATATTGTTACTATGATTGGGGTAGCGTTTGGTTAGCACCCGGTAATGAAAATGATTTGAGTAACTATATAATATATGCAGAAATTAACAAGAGAGGAATAAAAGGACCCAGAGGAATTGAAGTTGGAGATAGTTATAAAAAAGTGTTGAATAAATTTAGGTATAGCCCAGAAAAGATTGGCGATAACAAATATTTATACTGTGTCATCTCAAAAACAAAAGATAATGGTTCTAAAAAAATTCAGCCGACCAAGTTTGACGGTATAGAGCAATTTGGTGGCATTGTTTATAATAAGAAAGGAGAGGTTGAAAGCATTTATTATCAAGATACTCTTTATTACGGAATTGAATTTAAAATATCAAAAGGCAGAGTAAAGCAAATTGTGGCATATCATCATGACAATTAAAGGTGAAGTCTTTGAAAGCTGAAAAAATTATTGTTCTAATCTTAGGCATGTTTTTAATTTTGCCTAATACAATTGTTTTAAGCAATAATAAGATTGAAAAAGGCTATTACGATTACAGTGGCAAAAAAGGAAGTAAAGATATAACTTGGTTTACAGGAGTACAAACGAAGGCTAAAAAGCACTGCTTGTTGATTCATACTATTAATAACTGATTATATTTTTGATTTGGAAATGAGCTATATCGATTTTTATGAACTGAATTTCTTTGGATATAGCTCTTTTTATTTGATTTATAAAATCTACTGCAAGAATTAACTTTTCATTGCTTTATTCTCACATGTCATTTTTCCACTCTTATTAAACAATATTAATAATTTTTGAAGCATAACTTTGTTAAATCTGACTATTACGTTTTTTCTTTTTTTTGCTAATATTAAAGTAAATAATTAACTTGAGAGGTGATTTCAATATCTAAAACTTTTGCCTTCTAATTCAACAACTTTGTTCTTCTTATACTATTTTCAAATATACCAAAGAGTCGAAGGGTGATTTACTAAGGATTTCTAATAGACTAAAAACTATAAAAGCACAAAGAATAACTTTATAGCATTCTATATTACCATGGCATTTATAGGTTAAGTTATACAAAAGTACAGAAGAAAGAAACATTAAGGGAAAAACTTTTTCTGTAGCAGCAAAAAATCATGTGCAGAAAAAACAAAAATTGGTTACTGTCTTTACTGAAAAGTTCTTTGGTGTCTTCGGCTTTCTGAAGTTTATTTAATTGTATGTGCCATGCGGTGCAGAAGTAGAACAGTACTTATATCAGATTCTGAACAAAATATAAAGTAAAAAAGGTTTCTGCTTAAATTATGAATTGCAGATATAAATACTTGAATAATGGGGGGAGAATAATTGAGTTATATAAGGTTAGCTAAAATTGAAGATGTAGCTATTATGAGTAGAATACACGCTTTAACGTGGAAAGAAGCTTATAAAGGTTTGATACCGCAAGAATATCTAAATGGGATTTCGGAAGATAAGTGGATCAAGCCATTTACCGATGCGTTATCTAATAAATTGCATGAAGCGGCGATAATAAATAATGGAGAAACTGATACTGGATGTGTTTGTTTTGGCAAATCGCGTGATGGAGAAGCTGGATATGGAGAGATCATATCTATATATGTTTTACCAGCATATTGGTCAACTAGGCAAGGTTATGAATTAATGAATTTTGCTTTAAATAGATTGAAAAAGCAAAATTTTGATTATTGTCACCTTTGGGTTTTGGAAGGTAATACGAGAGCTTTGAATTTTTATGAAAGGTATGGGTTCAGAAGTGATAATAAAGTAAGAATGCTTAACATTGCGGGGGTAAATTTAAGAGAACTAAGGTATTCTATTAAATTATAATATGTTTTATTCTGTAGAAAATAGTTCAGCTGGTACTACTACCTATCCTATAACAGTAAATGGTCAACTACTACAATATGGAAAAGTTGTGAGAGGGCATAAGGCTTCTATAGGCTCAAACGATTACTTATATACAGAAGGGCAACAATTACTCTTAGAATATGAAGTTTGTGTACCTTTAGATAAACCAAGAGTTTCAGGAAGTCGTGTATTTCATAATGGATTTTATTTTGAAATATATTCACGCCATCCAGTTTGGTTAACATATAGTGTATTAGAAGCAACTGTAAATAAAACAGTTACAAACAATTATTATGTTCAATAATGTTAAAGCATATAATACGAACGTACTGCATAAGCCATGAATTATGCAGTACGTTCATATATTTTTTTATTTTTTTCGATATATTGAGAGAGGTGAAAATGCATGAAGAGAAAATTAATTTATATCCATATAGCTTTCTTGATTATAATCGCTTTGATTTTATCTATTTTCTATAAAAATTACTCAGTAATAAAGATGCGTTATATTAACGCTTTTAATGATATGAAAGTTACGGCTTTTAATGAAATAGCTGAAGTCGCATATTGTACAAAGTATATAATAGATAATTTTGATAAAGACGGGTTTTCTATGGAAAATATATCGTATTTAGAACTAAAAGTAAAATTTGTTTTTTTAGCTATAGATGCACTTATGTTTGCACGTATTGATTCTTTTGAGATAGATAATTATGGTACTAAATTAATCTCAATGTACAATACATTTTCTCTTTTTGATAGATTTTTGACAAAAGTTATTGAACATATCAAAGATGGAGGCAAGCCTTTTAATTTATTTGACAACAATGATAACAAGTTTTTAATAAAAACTAAAAAAGATATATATAACGAGTTTTTATTATATCACGACCTTTTTTCAAAATTAGACTTTGAAGTAACAAAGTCTTCTACAGGTACTGAGTTATTTAATAAGATTATTAAAACCTGGGATATTGAAAAGGCAAACAAAATAGTATACCCTTCTGAAAGAAATTAAAAATAAATCTTAGCTTGTGATAGCTTATGAGAAAAAAGATTAACTACATTAGGGTTGATATGTTTATGAAAATAACAGGCAGTCCTTATTTTTATGATTTATTTTAAGGTTTTTAATACAAGCTTTTGGGCATAAATATCTTTGAGAAAAATTTTATAAAAAGGAAAGACTTTGTGATGAGCAAAAAAATGCAGGAATAACACCATTGATTATCACAAGTAATGTAAAGGTAAATAATGTAAATACTATTATTGTAAATTGTAAATAGTTTTACAAAACTTAAAATTTTAGATGAAGCTCAATATATCTACCTTGCATATAGAGGTATTTTGAAATAGGAGGAGAATGGATGAAGAGAAAAATCATTTTTAACCATATAATTTTCTTGATTATAATAGCATCAATTTTTTTCATTCTCTTTAAAAATTACTCAAAAGAAATAAATTACTTCAATAAGGCTTTGAATAATCTGAAAGCAGAAGCCTTTTTAAAAATACGAGATATTTCATGGAATTCCGCTCCAGATAATATAATATCTAACAAAAACAGTATTATTCTGGAACGCATTTTGTATTTGAAATCTGAAGCAGAATGCATGTCGTTTATAATATCTGCTTTGGAGTATATAGATACCGATTCAAATAATGTTCCTTACTACAAGGCAAAATTACATTCAATGTACTCTACATTTTCTAATTTTGTAACATTTTTGAGTAAAGTTTATGATTATATTAAAGATGGAGAAAAACCTTTTAATTTACCTAATGACAAAGATATTAAATTCATAATAAAAACTAAAAAAGACATTTATAATGAATTGCTGTTGTATCATGATTTTTTTTCAAAATTAGATATAAACGTAATAGGACCTGTTTATGGTAATGAGGTATTTAATAAAATTATTGAAAAATGGAGCATTGAAAAGGCAGATAAAATAATATACCCTTCTAAAAGAATTCAAAAATAAATAATGAGCTCGTGAGACTTTGCAAAAAGATTTTAAAATTGTTATAGTTATGTTAATAAAGATAATAAAGATGGTAGTGTACTAAATGTTATAAAAAAGTTATTATAGTGAAAAGGCACTCATTTCAGGGGGAAAATTTTTAATTAATAAAAATCTTACTCTTAAACTTGCTGTTTTATTAACTATTTTATCTTTGATTTTAGTAGTTATTAGCTGAGATTATTATAATGTCAAACATAGATTCGTTAGTTCGAGCCGGGCTGCTAAATACTTTAAATACTTATTCTTTTTGTCAATACGAAATTCTTATAACAATGCTTTAAATGTTATTCAAGACTTGAAAAAAAATAATAATAATCTTGTACTTAATAATAACATGTTATATCTATTTGATTCTTTGACCCAGAGTGAAAGCTTCTTAGAAGTATTGTATAATATAAATTCCAAATACAGAAAATATGAATCAAAGGTTCCGTCTTTATTGTTTACTATCAGGAGTGTTAAATTTCTTGTATCTGAGATAAGTTTTTACTTTTCAAATGGAACACCGATTACCAGACTTGTTGATAATAAACTTAGATAACTAACAAACGAAGACCTTCGCAATATCTTATCAAACTATTGCAGTTTAGTAAAAAACATAATATCTGAAAATGGAAAAATCGTAGAAAGTAATAAAGTTTTAAATAAACCAGATGTATTTTGATAAAATGCTTGAAAAGTGGAACATAAAATAAACAGAGTTGTTATTTCATAAAGAACTTAAAGATGTTAATATAACAACTTAATAAAGTTTTTTAAAAAGCGGGAGGAAGATGAATGAAGAGAAAAATAATTTATATTCATATGATTTTCTTGATTATAATAGTATTAATTTTATGTATTCTATATAGAAATTATTCAATAAAAAGAACGTCTTTTGAGAAGGCTTCGGAGAATTTAAAAGTTAAATTATGTTCAGAAATACAAAGCGCTGTACAACTTACAGATTATATGATATCTAATTTCGACAAAGATAGTTTTTCTGAGGAAAACGTATTGCTTTTAAAATATAAATCTAAAGTTATTTATGAATCTATTAGATTCATCTTGCTTAGTGTAGACCTTGATATGGACGATGATTATTTGGTAAGATTACATTCAATAGAGAGTACATTTGAAACTTTATTTTTATTTTTGAATGAAGTTTACAAATATATTAAAGATGGAGGAACCTATTTTAATCTACCTAATAGCAACAAAATGATAATAAAGACTAAAAAAGATATTTATAATGAATTGCTCTTGTATCATGACCTTTTTTCAAAATTAGATATTAACAATAAAGGAAATTATAAAGGTATTGAATTATTTAATAGAATCATTGAAAAATGGGATACTAAAAAGGCAGAGTTAATAGCATATCCTTCTGAAAGAATTAAATAGCAAATATTAGCTTTATAATAGATTTTATCAAAACAGATTAACTTAAACTGTAGTACCTGCATTTATTAAAATAATAAGCAATTTTCATTTTTATGATTTTTTAAAGTTTTCAATTCTTGTTTTTGGGTATAAATATCTTTGAGAACAAATCTTATTAAAAGGAGAGACCTTGTGATGAGCAAAAAGATTGAGAACATATTAAAGTTTGGAATGAAGATGGAGAAAAATGCGCAAGACTTTTATTCTTTCTACGCAAATAGCCTGCAGGATGAAAATCTAAAAAGACTTTTTGAAGAGTTTGTAAAGATTGAGCAAGAACATTATAAGTATCTTGAGAATATTCTAAAAAGTCTGGGCAGCCAAGAACCACCAATTTCAATTTCATGGGTTGTAGATGACCAGAACAAAATGGTGGACCCGCATATATTAGTTGATAACTCCAAAATTTTGGAAACTGACTTTTCAGACCTTACAATTTTAAGGCTTGCATACCTGATTGAAAGCGATTTTGCAGCATTTTACAAACAAGCTGCTGAAAAGGTTGAAGATGGCAATGTAAAAGGTTTGCTTCTACATCTTGCAAAGTGGGAAGAGGAACATGAAAAATATTTCAAAGAAAGGTACCATAGCCTTATGAAAAAAGAGTGGAAAGAAATTGATTTGTTCTAAAAAAGACCTACAAAAAAGCAGTAAGGGAGCAGTCTTTATTCTATTCTTCAGACAGCTCCCTTTAAATATTTGTTTGAATTATTTTTGAACATAGTTTCACTTTTGTCTATTTCTAACATGTTTGTAGAATAGATGCTGGTAAGAAAATTTCCACTTTGAGCATATAACAACAATAGCAGTTAGAATTAGTAAGTATATAGCAATCATGGCATTCTGAGTTCTTTCTTTTTTGGCAGCAACAAAGTATAATGTCTTTGAAGGATCTTCTCCACCTATCATTATCTTTTCAGGAGCTTCCCTCATCAATCTACTTCTTTCTTCTATAGCGTTTAAAATTTGAACTGGTATTTTATTTAATGCATCTTTTATTATGCCAAAATCCCATATATGATTTTCGTAACCTTTTGCACCAGCACACCACCAATTTCCATCACCTGATACTGCGTATAATGTCATCTCTTCAATATTGACAATTTTTACATCACTCTTCATGCCCCGTTGTGCCAAATATTTTTCCAAATTATTTACTGCATTACCCAATGAATCATTACCAAACACTCCAGTATTCACTATATAATTGTTCATTTTACTATCCCACTCGATAAGAAGATATCCAACAGGTATATTATCGTAATATACAATTCTTGCCCATCCATTGTCTACAAATTCAGTATTAAAAACATCTTTCCAAGAGTTAAATCTCAAATTTTTAACTTTTTCTTTTACCTCATCTCTTACAATATGATATGGACGCCCATTTTCAGCTATCTTAACTTCAGTTGGGATATGAAATACCCTGTAATATTCATACTCTTTGCTCAACTTGAATTTTTCAATGTTATACGGTCCATTGATATTTGTTATTTCATTTAACGATTGCAGCGTAGGTGAGTCTTTTATATAATTTTTAATAAGAGTACTGATATAAAGCTTGAGCCATGACTCGGCTAAATACTGCCTTCTGAGTATATTAATTTCATCATTGTGTTCGATTGAATAGCTTGCTCCAGTAGCTGAAAATGTCGTAAAGAAAAGCAACAAAAAGGTCATTACAAAACCAATATATACCTTATTCTTTTTCATTCTTTTCACCCCCTGTTAAATCATTATGGTCTAAATACTCTTATCGCATCTAAGTAATCCTGGTAATTGTCATTATCCCTCAACTCAGAATCAGGAATACTAATTACTTCACCTATAGCTGGATCCATAATCATTATATAATTTTGTAGATATCCGTTTACGTCAAAATACTGCCATACACCGTTTAAAACAACAAAATGATTTTGCCTTTCAGTTGCTGTAATTCCTAATCCTATTGGACTTTTATAATTTACAATTTGCTCTGCAATTTGCCCATATGAAATTATCCAGCCACTTACTGGTATCATGCGTGTAGAACCAACACCATAATAGCTCAGTCCTCTTTGTATATCATAAAGAGATGCAGGTTTATTTACATAGCTTCCATAAATATATTTCACTATATCCCACTGTGTTGCTTCTTTCCCAAAACCTAAATAGTTTTTGCAATAGTAAAGTATTGACTCACTTCCTGCTGCCCAGCACCAATTTGAATATGCCTGCCTTACATTTTTAACTGGAAGTTCAACACATGTAACTGTATTTTCTGCAAACGCATCACTAAGGTTCAGTAAGAGTAATGTAAAAAACACAATAGCACTAATCACGATTCTTTTGTACCTTCCCTTTTTTAGTAATTTTTTGACCATATCTTCTCACCCTTTCGTTTTTTAATTCTATTTCATTTAAGAACCTTTAATTATAATTTATAACTGCTGTTTTTAATTTCAATTCACAATATTGTTTTTTTTGCAATATTTTGCACTCAATTTTACATTATTTTGTCTTGTCAAAGATAAAAATTTACCTTGGACTGTTTTCTGTTTTTAAATTAAACCAATTACTATATTTTTTGCACTCCAATTACACACTTAAAAAACAAACATAAATCCAAAGGGAAAAATCACATGAAATGACTGTTGTGAACTGATTCAAAGTTATCTTTATTGGACATAAAAACCTCTCGCAAAGCTTTAAAATTCTGCAATTAAAGAAAGTGCTTTTAAAATCGTGTCTTTTTCACCTGAATTCTCATCGATATGATATAATATTTGATGTTGATTAATATAGGACAATTTTAAAATACATTTAATCAGGAGAGATATACAGCAATGTCAAGAATAGAAAAAGATTTCTTGGGCAGTATTGAGCTTTCTGACCTTGAGCTTTATGGAATTCACACAAAACGCGCTTTTGCTAATTTTAACGTCTCTGGAAAGAGTGTTGACAAAGATTTAATAAAAGCGCTTGTCATGGTCAAAAAAGCGTGCGCAATTGCAAATTATGAAGTTGGTCTTTTGGATGAAAAAATTAAAGACGCTATTGTCTTTGCATGTGACGAAATTTTGGCAAGAAAATATGATGACCAGTTCATTGTAGACAGATTCCAGGGCGGTGCGGGAACATCTACAAATATGAATGTAAACGAAGTTATTGCAAACGTAGCCTTAATTCACATTGGAAGAAAACCGGGTGAGTATGACATAATTCATCCAATCAATCATGTTAATATGTCACAGTCAACAAACGATGTGTACCCTACAGCCTTGCGAATTGCCACTATATGGAATGTAAGAGAACTTTCAGAAGAATGTGCAGAGCTTCAAAAAAGCCTTCAGAGAAAAGAACACGAATTTGAAGATATAATAAAGGCAGGAAGAACTCAGCTACAAGATGCCCTGCCAGTAACACTTGGTCAGGAGTTTGGTGCATATGCCCAAGCCATCTCACGCGACAGATGGAGACTATACAAGGTTGAAGAGCGGCTCAGAGTGGTCAATCTTGGTGCAACTGCTGTTGGCACAGGAGTAAACGCACCTTTGAAATACATTTTCAAGGTGATAGAAATATTAAGAAACTTAACCAAAATTGGCTTGGCAAGGTCTGACTATCTCATGGATGCGACACAGAACGCAGACGTTTTTGTTGAATGCTCGGGGCTTTTGAAAGCATTAGCAGTGAATCTCTCAAAGATTGCAAATGACCTTCGTCTTCTTTCCTCTGGACCAAACACAGGATTAAATGAGATAAACCTGCCAGCTGTTCAGGCAGGTTCAAGCATTATGCCAGGAAAGGTAAATCCTGTAATTCCTGAGCTTATAAACACAATAGCTTTTCAGGTGATGGCAAACGACTTTGCAATAACTTTAGCAGCGCAGGCTGGTCAGCTTGAGCTGAATGCTTTTTTACCTCTGATAGCAAACAATCTTCTTGAAAGTCTTAAAATTCTCAAAAATGGTATTAAAATTTTCAGGCAGCAGTGTATAGATGGTATAACAGCAAACAAAGAAAAATGTTTAGAGTATGCAAAAAAGACTCCTGCTATTGCAGCAAGCTTAATAGACAAGATTGGATATGACAAGGCGGCAGAAATTGCAAAAAAGGCAATTATTGAGAACAAGCAAATAATTGATGTTGTCAAAGAGCTAAATATTATGGATGAAAAAGAAGCACAAGAGCTTTTGAATCCTTTTGAGTTTATAAAGTTTAAAGAATGAAATATTATGGAAAGGACTGACTTTAAGATGAACACAACACCGCGCAGTGAAAGGCTTCACATAGCTATATTTGGAAAGCGAAACGCTGGTAAGTCAAGCTTAATCAATGCCATCACAAACCAGCCAATTGCGATTGTGTCTGACATGCCGGGCACGACAACCGACCCTGTCTATAAATCAATGGAGATTTTGCCGCTCGGTCCTGTTGTTTTGATTGACACAGCAGGAATTGACGATGAAGGAATCCTTGGCAAGCTCAGGGTTGAAAAGACACTGGAGGTTTTGAACAAAACAGATATTGCAATTTTAGTGGTATCTGACATTGATGATTTGACGTATGAAAAGCAACTTGCAAAACTATTTGATGAGAAAAAAGTGCCAAGAATTGGTGTTTTGAATAAAATCGACAAAGACCCAAATTACAAAGAAACACTTTCTTTTTTGCAGTCAAGTTTGGGAATGCCATTTTTGGCTGTGTCATGCGCTACTTTAAAAGGCATTGAAGAGCTAAAAAGTTCACTTGCAAAGCTTGTGCCAGATGTTGGTGAGGATTTGCGAATAGTAGGAGATTTGATAAACCCCGGTGACTTTGTAGTTTTAGTTGTGCCGATTGACAAGGCAGCCCCAAAAGGAAGATTGATTTTGCCTCAGCAGCAGACAATAAGAGATATTCTGGATTCTGATGCAATTGCAATTGTGACAAAGGAATACGAGCTTAAAGAAACTATCGAAAATCTTGGTAAAAAACCTGCGATTGTAATCACTGACTCGCAAGCTTTTTTAAAGGTTGACGCAGACACACCACCTGATGTTCCTCTTACATCTTTTTCAATTTTGTTTGCAAGATACAAAGGGGATTTGGTGGAGTTTGTTGAAGGAGTCAGGAAAATTAAAGATTTAAAACCTGGAGATACAGTCTTGATTGCCGAGGCATGTACACACCACAGGCAATCAGATGATATTGGAACTGTTAAAATTCCAAGATGGCTTCGCCAGATAGCTGGATTTGATATAAACTTTGAGTGGGTTTCTGGCTACAATTATCCTAAGGATTTGTCAAAGTATGCACTGATTATCCACTGTGGCGGGTGTATGATAACAAGGCGAGAGATGCTATTTAGAATTGAGCTTGCAAAACAGCAAGGTGTGCCAATCACAAACTATGGTATCATGATTGCATATGTGCATGGAATCCTACCAAGGGCACTAAAGCCTTTTGGAATTGAGTTTGAATATTAAGACCCCTTCCAAGTCTTCTAAGAAACTGGAAGGGGCCTTTTGCTGTTTATTTTATTATAAACTCACAGTTCACAACAGCAGTTATTTCTTTATCTATTGATGTTGTATCATTTATTCCATAGTCACTAACTTCAGTTGAATAAAGCGGAGTTATCTGAAAAACACCCATAGAAGCAGATTTTAGTCTTTCAACACTACTTCCTGTGCTCTTTGCAATCTGTTTTGCTCTTCTTACAGCATCTTCTGTCGCTAAAGAAAGCATTTCTATCTTTAAATCTGCAAGCTTTGTATAATAATACTGAGGTGGCATAGACTCAAACTGAACACCGGAGTTTATAAGCTCTGTTGACTTTCGAGAAAGCTCTGTAATCTTGTCTACATCTTTTGATGTAATCTGAATGCTTTGCGAAAGCTTGTAGCTATCAACCTTTGTTGAATATATTCCGTTAGGAAGTATCTCATATATTGTTTGAGTTGAAATTGAAGAAAAAATTAAGTCCTTTTCAGAAAGTCCTTTTGAAAGGAAATAATCTTTCACCTTCTTTTGACTTTCTTCTAAAAGTTTGTAAGCTTCTTTTAAATCTTTTGCCACAACAGTGTACATCCCTGTCCACTTGACAAGGTCAGAGCGAAGCTGTTTTTTTGCAGAGCCTGTTACTGTAATGACTTTTCTCTCTGCCCTTAGATTTATAAGCCCATTTGATAAAAAGTAAGAAGAGATTGTAAAAGAAATCCCTATAATTAAAGCAACCAAAACATAGGTAACATTTTTATTATTCAAAATTTTAACCTCCATTTTTTTACTTTATTACATTATATCATTAAACTCCTGAGGCTACAACCAAAATTTTATAAAAATAAAAGTAACTATAGATTCATTGACATCAGGTAGATATGTTATTTAATTTAAACTTTTATTCCGTAAAACGCAGAATAAAACTTGTTAAAATTCGAGCAGCAATCAGTTATTTTAACAAATAGTAGATCTGCTCCTAAAATTAACCTTTATGTCCCCAAAAATTTCTCCACCCTGCAAGGCTTAAGATTTGATCCATTATTTGCTAAGATATTGAATGTTTATTCTCCATGTACACGTTATTTCCATGCAATTACTTTTTTTCTGCTTCAAAATAACCAATTACTGTAACAATAATGCCTATAAATTTAAATGTTTTTACTATAAATCGCAAAAATTCTGCTGGGCTATAACCAATTAACGTCACTTCGTAGGCAATTCCAAATAGAATAATTGCAATTCCTAACAGCATAATTCTATAATCTTTCATTTTTAACCTCCATTAAGACAAAAAATAAGACTTATATTTAGCAACTCTCATATAAAAAATAGAATTGTTCAATTGTAGTAGCAGATTTTATAGCTAAGTCAATATTAATTTTGCATAAAGAGGTTGTTGAAAAAAATATCACCAACGATACATAAAATAAACAAAAGTTGTTTATTCCATTTATAAGCAAAAGAAAAATCTTGTCCTACAAACTTTCCTGAGAAGTTGCTCAAATAGAAAGTAATTAATATCCAATCAATTTTTTGCTCTGAAAACTTTCTATACATTGTTTCTGTCTTTCATATAAAGAAAGTTCTTTTTAAGTATTAATGCTGAACATATAAAGTATTCCTTTTTCTGCATCGTAGATTGCCAAATAAAAATCATATGAATTAAGGTTGATAAGAGTTTTAGTATCGAGGTTTTCATAATCTATACATCTTGCAGTGATAACCGACTTGTCACCAATTGCTTTCCAATATCCCGAAGAAATTTTAGGAAGACCAACTTCTTTTGCAAAGCCTCCAAATCCTGTAACATTACCAGAAAAATCTTTAATTTCTCCGCCATATATTAGTGCTTGATATGCTTGACTTAAAGGGAGCTTTTTCCAGCTTTCTTGTTTTTCGATGTATGAAACAAAACTTTTCTTACCTTCAGGAGTAAAAACAAATTTGTAAAGTTTCATACCATCATTGTGAAAACCACCATAATCGTCATATATTTTTTCTGAAACTGTACCTCTTGGAAGTCTTATGTTAAAATTTTCTTCGAATTCTTTTACACCGCTGTCTTGTGAAAATAAAAGACTAAACGAAAAAATTGTAAATAAGATGGGAGCTAAGATTAAGCTTAAAAAAACTACTGAAAAGAGAACAAATTTTTTCATAGTTTGCTCACCATTTTTATTTTGTTATATTATATCACTAAATCTATACAACTACAACCAAAAATTTAAAAAAATAAGAACCACCTGCCTATTCACAGGTGGTTAAGATTGACTAAAACAAATACTTTACAATCCCAATGTTACCCATGTACCAATCTGCTGAAAGCCAATCTTTCTGTATATATTAGCAGCTTTAGGGTTGTCACAAAACAAGCAAAGCGATTTGCCCTCTTTTATCAAATCACTGCAAAGTCTTTTCATGCACATAGTAGCGTATCCTCTTGAACGATACTCGTGCATTGTACAAACACTTAAAACCATTGCCATGTCTGCAATTTCCGCACCTGTCCGCGCAGATGATACAACCATCCCATCTTCTTCTATATAATATATCCTGCTTCTTCCCATCAAAACATCCTGTCTTAGCTGTTCAAACGTTGAGGGATTTAAAAATTCTTCTATAGACTGATATAGGTATACTATCAGTTCAAGCTTGTCAAGGTTTTCTTCTAAATTATCCTTATTTATTACCCTGACCTTTTCAAATTCTTCCTGAGAAAGTTCTAATTTATTCTTATCTACACTGCTGTCAAGCTTCATAAAAAGCTGCTCTCTTTTATTAAGCACATTCAGTGCTTTCAAAAACGGCATAACAGCATCCTTTTTGCCAGAAAAAACTTTGCACTTTGTTGTAAGTATTATGTTGCAAAATGAGTCAATGTCCCAGCTGTCAGAATCTGAATAGAAAATCAAATCTCTGCGATAGCGAAGAAGAACTGCTTTTAAATTTCCAGATACTATATCAAATTCTCCCCAAACCTCAACAACCGGTGAGTCAAAACCAAAACTCAAGATATCGCCAATTATAAAAATATTCCACTCTTTTTCCTTTCGGACAAAATCCATAAGAGTTTCAAAATCAGCATTTGAGAGTTTTCTTATCATAAAAATCACACTTTCCTGTTTTTTTACAATTATACTACCAAACCTAAATCTAATCAACTAGTTTTGATAGTGTTAAGCGGTTGTAGGGAAAACTTTTTCTTAAAATAGTTCTAAGTTGTAGAAATTATAAGCTTTTTGCTGCTTTAGGATGTCAAAATAAAATTCGATTGCATTTACTTAAGAATTCCTGCAACACCTATAGGTAATCTTGAAATATCAGTGTCAAGAACACGAAGAGGTGATTTCGACTGCATATTGTTCTGTTTAATTAATTTTTTTTCTTTATCCATCGCTCATATAATTTCCACAAAAAGAATGTCTCAAAATTGAATATTTTTAGAAAAACTAATTTTTTGCATTTGGAGACCTTAGTCTTAAAATAGGATTTAATGCATAAAAAACTGCTATTGCAATTAATGAATCTGCCACATGATGAATCATTGTCCCTATTCCCACAACAACAAATGCTTTGTAAAAGTCAAACCCAAAAGGCATTACAACCACAGCTTCCAAAACAGCATGTATGGGAACTGTTATCGCCAAAGCAATAGGAAAAGAATATCCTTTTTGTATCACTTTCGCCCCAACATATCCAAATACTGCGTGAACTGCCGCTCTGGCCGCTATTACAGGCCCTAACTTAATTAGAAAACCTATTGCAGACCCAATACCTACGAATAGTGCTGTTGCAGGACTTATAAGCATTGCCAACATTACAGGTACATGAGATGCAAGGGTAGCCGAAAAAGGCGGTATAAATACTCCCAATACTCCTCCCAAGGCTAAGGGTATAAGTATTGAGAATGCCGTCAAAAGTCCTCCAATTGTAATCTCTCTTGCTCTCACACTAAAACCTCCTGTCCTTTATTTTTATAGCCATAGTATACACAGGTGTATATACATCTGTCAAAAATAAAATAACCACTTCTTAGATTTGTTAAGTGGCTATATTTATTATTCCATTAAAAAACCTTTTTCTTTTAATATCTTTTGTATCCTATTCAACACCTCTTCACTATCTGCTTCAACAGTGTGAAGATGCACTCCTCCTGTCAGCGAAGACAAAAGTTTCGCTTTGCCTTCTTTTACAAACTCCATGAACTTGCTTACATCATACCTTGAGGAAAGCATTAAAAGGCCTCTTAACTCACCGTACAAAGGATGTTCTACAATTACATCCAGCACCTTCCCTCCATTGTCAACTATGAGATTTAATTCTTCTTCTGTCCTCTCGCATTCATGTTTAACAGCAAAAACTATCTTTATCGAATTTTCTTTCGTGTGATCTATTATATAACCTTGAGGGGTAGACAATATCTTAATGCCTTTAGCTCTCAAAATAGCTATATCCTGCACTATCACCTGTCTTGTGACACCAAAAAGTTTAGCAAGTTCAGTCCCCGATATAGCTTTTTTTGCATTTTTTAAAATCTCAATTATCTTGTTCCTTCTCTCTTCCGTCCTCATCATTCTCCACCTTTTTCAGCATAGCATTTGCACTATAAGGAAAAACATGGCTGTTACTATTATAAATCTCCTATACTGAAAGCTTCTGGTAGTAAGTATATTGTAGAAGTACTAAAATATGTGCCAAAATTTTCAGTCTTGTAGAATTTGTTAGCACCTGATGTTTCGCAATTTTTTCGTCTGAAGGTCAGCTATTGAGGTTATTCAGACTTGCTTTCTTTAAATCATCAACGAACACAGGTATCTTTTTCCATTTGTAAGTATAACTAAATATAGCAATAAAATTTAAAAGCACTTCAACACTTATTATCCTAAAAATATTTATTATTTTTATTCTACCACAATCCTATGAGAAGCAAAAGATGACCAAAAGGGATGTTAAAAACAAAATTGTGCCTGAGTGACTATCATAGGCTTATCTCTCATTGTGTCAGCACCCTAACTTATGTTTGACAATACGAGGATACGAACGCATAACCTTTTCAACTGGTACAGGAATCCTATATGTCTTACCATAGATGTCTTGGTACCCCTCAACATACTTCGGGTTTAAGCTTGGGCCTCAAAGCCGCTTACCCATCCCCTGAAGAAGAAGGGTTTGCGGAGCCCATTTCTCTGTCAGAGTTTTTTCCGGGGTCGTTCCATCTCATCTGGACCGGCGAGCCGGTAGATTCGTAACTTGCGGCTCCGTGGAAACTCCCTCTTCATTAGGGATTTGAGCAGTTTAGGAAGATCTGATTCTGAAACGCGGAACTCGCCCTTTTCATAGCCTCGCTCGCGCACTAAAAAAGTTTTCTCATCAAGCTTCAGAATAGTAATCCCTCGATTACGCTTATACGAGAGGATCTCCAGACCTTGCGTCGGAGTCAATTTGGCAAGCGTTGTACAGACCCGCTGCAGGGTCGTTTCCAGGTTGATTAAAGCCATTCGGGTTCCCCCTCGTGTGAATTTCTTGTTTTTCCACTTTTTATTTTATTCTTCTCTTTACCAAGAGTAGAAAGCTCTTTTTTATTTAAAATTTTGTAAATATTTTACCCCAGAACAGCTTTTAAAATCCACATATGAGAATTAAAATCACCCCATGTACGTGGAATCATTATTCCTATGTTCATAAGTTCATCTCCAAACCTAATCTTTTCATCGCCTTCAATAATATACTTCTTATCAGGATCAAGCCCGTCAAGCTTGAGTCTCTTTATTGACGGATTTGGCTCACCTAATATATTCACATAAAACACAACTGCCTCATTTTTGTCTTCTGTTACAAACATCCAAGCAGCTACATTTTCTTCAAATGGAGAAATTAGCCTGTACAAATCACCTTCAAATATTATATGCCAAATTCTCTTGTAAAGTTCAATCTGTCTCTTTATCTCTTCTTTATCCTCTTGAGATAGTTTTGTCAAATCAAGCTCATATCCAAAACAGCCAGAAAGTGCTACAATTCCTCTTGTCTTCATTGGTGTTATCCTACCAACCTGATGGTTTGGTACAATTGATACATGCGCACCCATAGTTGATGCTGGATACACTATGCTTGTTCCAAACTGGATTTTAAGCCTTTCGATTGCGTCTGTGTCATCGCTTGTCCAAATTTGAGGCATGTAATACAAAATTCCCGGGTCAAACCTTCCACCACCGCCAGAACATCCTTCAAATAAGATGTGTGGAAACTCTGTTGTAAGCTCTTCCATCATTTGATAAAGTCCTAAAACATATCTGTGGAAGACCTCTTTTTGCCTCTCTGGTGGAAGAGCAAGAGAGTAAGCTTCTGTTAAGGGCCTGTTCATGTCCCACTTTATATATTCAATTGGAGCTGCTTTTAGAATCTCTTTCATCATCCTTAAAATTTCTTTTCTCACATCTTCTCTCGTGATGTCCAAAACGTACTGGTTCCTGCACTGTGTCAGTGTCCTTCCTCGCACCTGTATGCACCAATCAGGATGTTTCCTGTAAAGCTCACTATCTGGCGAGACCATCTCAGGCTCAAACCACAGTCCAAATTTGAGCCCCATTTCATTTAACTTTTTCCCAAGCCCGTCCAAACCGTTTGGAAGCTTTCTTCTGTCAACAAACCAGTCTCCAAGTGAGCTTGTATCATCGTCTCTTTTACCAAACCAACCATCATCTAAAACAAACAGCTCAATCCCAAGCTCTTTTGCCTCTTTTGCCAATGCCAAAAGCTTTTCTTCATTGAAATTGAAATATGCTGCTTCCCAGCTGTTTATAAGAATCGGTCTTCTCTTGTCTCGATATGCTCCTCTGCAAAGTCTTTTTCTGTAAAGCTTGTGGTATGTGCGAGACATTCCTCCCAAGCCCTCTTGTGAATAAACCATTACAACCTCGGGTGTCTGAAACTTCTCGCCTGGATCTAACACCCAGGTGAACTCAAATGGATTTATACCAATTGTCACCCTAACAAGGTTGTACTGGTCTTTTTCAACAATTGCAGCAAAATTACCACTGTAGACAAGAGAAAACCCATAAACATCTCCAAACTTTTCGGTCGCACCCTTTGATAAAAGTGCTATAAACGGATTGTGCTGATGTGAGCTTTCACCTCTTGCACTTTCAATTATCTGAGTTCCGTGGATAAGAGGAGTTCTCTCTATGTATCTTTCTCTTGCCCATGAACCCCACAGGTGCAAAAGTTCAAAATCCCCTTCTGGAAAGTCAACACATGCACTCATTGCACGAAGGATTTTTAGTTTTTGTTTTCCTAAGTTCTCAAATCTTACGCTTCTTGTTATTGCATCATAATCTTTGTAGGCTGTATAAATCAATGTGACTTTCAAGTCAATCAAATCATCATAAAGGTCAATCTCCAGTGTCTGGGCTTCATCAGATGACTCGACATATGTTGCTGGAAGACCTTCAAGTTTGGGCTTTCCATCATAGATTCTGTGAGTTTTGTAAACTAAGTTTGTAATGCGAGAGCCATCTTCCTGTTCGATTTGGTATGCAGGATGCCTGAAATCTGAATTTCCATATGCTGGATATTCCTGTGGCATAGTCTCAAAAGAATATGTTTTATCGTTGGGGTCTGGCGTTGCACCAAAGACTCTTCCTGCTGTAATGTCTATATCCATCCATTCAAACTCTTTTATTTTTTTTCCCCAATAAACATGTGCTAAGTATTTGCCTTTGAAAAGCTTTATTACATAGCTTGTATCCTTTGCTTCTATGAAAAACATGGATGTTTGAGGATTGAATTTTATTGGCATTTTGTTGCCCCCTTCTTTATGTTCTTTATAAATTTTTATCCCGCAACTTTAATAATATCATCAAGGTACTTTCTTTTTCTATAGCAATTTAAAATCTTGATATATTTTTTAAATATTTGATATGTCTTTACCATTTAATTACAGTATGCTAACTTTTTATACCTGTCAAAGCAATAGTTTCAATTATATATTTTTGCCCCAGCAAATAAACAATCAAAACAGGAATTATTGCTATCGTAGATGCAGCTATCATAAGTGCCCAGTCTGTAACATATATTCCTTTAAACTGAGCAAACAAAAGTGGTACTGTATACTTTTCTGGAGTATTCAAAAAATTAATGAACCCAAAAAATCATAATAGAAATTGCTTTGAAAAACAAAAAGATGTTGTAAAAATTATAAAAGACTTGCTTGTTAAACTTGAAAATTCTAAAGAAATAATTATTTTTAATGGTGAAGTTTGAATGATCAAGCAAAGAATTATATTAAAGAAATTCTTACAATCGCACTTCAATATGAGAAGATAATTAATTAAAAATGATATATTGTGTATCATGCATTCTTTTGTTATTCATTCCATAAATTTTTATTATTAATGAAGTACTGTAG
The DNA here is from genome assembly GCF_003999255.1 of Caldicellulosiruptor changbaiensis. GTDB lineage: Bacteria > Bacillota > Thermoanaerobacteria > Caldicellulosiruptorales > Caldicellulosiruptoraceae > Caldicellulosiruptor > Caldicellulosiruptor changbaiensis. Next base: position 549,182 of record NZ_CP034791.1, on the reverse strand, counting down.
GATCAGGAGCGATCAGAATATGGATGTAGGAAAAAGAATTAAATAACTAAGAAAAAGATACAAAATTAGCCAATATAAATTAGCAAGATTTAGTAAATATCGGACAATCAAACTTATAGGACATCGAAAGAGGTATAAAACAACCTACTATCTCAACAATTGGAAATTTGTGTAAAGCTTTTAATATAAGTCTGTCAGAATTTTTTAAAGAAGACATTGTTGAAATATCTCCAGAAGTCAGAGAACTTTTGAAACATACATCCAAACTTTCACCTGAATAAATTAAAAAGCTTAGTGAATTTTTGAGTTCTCTTTGAATGAAATAAGAATATTTATGAATGAAAAATAAAAGGAATCCCCCTTGTTATATAAAACTTTTTAAAGCAAGGGGGCATAAATCAAATTTTTATTTCATATATTTTTGCAGATATCTTGCCTTGGCCGTATATTTGTACCTTGACAAAATCCATTTTTTCAGCTGGATAAATTCTATAAGTAAAAACTATTTCTCCCTCATTAAGAAAAATCTCTACTGACGAAGTGTCTACTAATAATTTTATCTTTAATAAATCATCTATAGCAATTGAAGGAATACACTCTTGTTGTATTTCCTCACATTCAACAATTTCGACTTCAAATTTTTTTAATATTGAATTATAACTCATCATAAAGAAAGGTTTTTTATTATTTGCTTTGTCATAAAATTCTATATCTATGTTCTTCAATTCATTAAAACTCATACTAAAGTCTACTTCAAATGTATCTAAATTACAACAATCTAACTTTATTTCATCATTATTAATATTCTTTTCCACACTAATCCTTTCCTTTTTATATCTTTCAATCTCATAAATAGGTTTTGTAATTAATTTATTATTTACATACTCCAATTGCCGAGGTAAAGTTAAAGCCCCAGCCCAGTTATGTCCGTGCTGAGTTGGAATTTTTACATTCCAATTATCCATCCATGCTATCATCAGTCTTCTACCATCAGGTGCAACTGTTGTTTGTGGTGCATAAAAATGCCTACCATAATCTAATTTATTGTAATAATCAATCTTAAAATTACCTCTTTCATAATCCATTTTACCAACAAAATATATACTTTCACTTTTAAGAACTTTTTCCCCTTCTTTTTTTTGATATGATAGAATCAAAATATCATGATCACATAGAGAAAATAAATCGGGACACTCCCAAACATCTCCATCAATTATATTTTCATTTTTCAAAATCGTATTAACATAATTCCATTTTATTAGGTCTTGCGATTTATAAAGTAAAATTTGACCTCTACCTTTTTTATCTTGAGAAGCAATCACCATATAATAATAATCATCCATCTTAAAAATCTTAGGATCTCTAAAATCTTTTTTGTTTGAATCATCTGGTAAATCATTTAAATCAATAATAGGATTATTAGTATATTTCTGGAACGTTATACCATCTTCTGAAAATGCAAGACATTGAGTTTGAATATAATTATTGTGATTCTTATTTATGTGACCAGTATATACTAAATATAGTTTTCCGTCCTTTTCAATTGCACTTCCTGAAAAACAACCATCTTTATCATAATCCATATCAGGAGCTAAAGCAATTGGCATATATTCCCATTTAATCATATCATCACTTATTGCGTGTCCCCAATAAGTTGCATTCCAAAAAGGCTCAAATGGATTATACTGAAAAAAACAGTGATAGACTCCATTATAATAGACAAAACCATTCGGATCATTTATCCATCCGCATTCGCCCATTAAATGAAATTTTAAGCGATATTTTTTATTAATTTTACTCTTATACGTTTGTACGTAGTCATTAGCCTTTTTTAGTAGATCTAATTTTTCCATATTTGACACTCCAATTTTGTTATTTATTTTATTGCTCCTTTTAAGATACCGTTAATAATATTTTTCTGTAAAATAAGATACACAATAATTATAGGTGTTATCGTTAAAATTAATGCTGCCATGGCTAATCCATAATCAGCAGTATAGGTACCATAAAAATAAAATGTTGAAAGTTGTAAAGTTCTTTTTTCAGCTGAAATCAGTATGAGACTTGGTAATAAAAAGTCATTCCATATCCAAAGTCCATCTAATATCACAATTGTAGTAGTCACTGGTTTTAAAAGAGGAAATACTACTTTCCAAAAAGTTTGAAATTCCGTTGCACCTTCAACATAAGCTGCTTCTTCCAATTCATAAGGAATACCTTTTATAAACCCATGATACATAAAAACAGCAAAGGCTGCTCCAAATCCCCAATACATGTAAATTAATGTCCACATATTGTTAAGTAAATTGAGAGTTCCATAGATTTTTACCAAGGGAATCATGATAGCTTGAAAAGGTATAATCATAGAAGCTATCATAAGACTAAATACCAATCTATTTAATTTCCATTTCTTTCTTACAAATAAATATGCAGTCATTGCAGAAAACACTACAATACCACCAATACTAAAAAAAGTAATTATTAAAGTATTCAAAAATCCTCTTAAATAGGTCATTTTTTCTGCTGCTTTGATATAGTTTGATACACTAAACTTTGTTGGTAAACTTAATGGATTCGCCATTATATCATTTGTTGTTTTAAATGAATTAATAATAACAGCAATAAATGGTAATATATATAAAAGAGAAATAAGCAAGACAATAAAAAATTTAATATAATCTTTATAAACCTTCTTAGACATTTAAGCTTCCACCTCTGCTTTTTTACTAAGGTATACCTGGATCGAAGTTATAATGGCAACTGTAATAAACAATATTATAGCTTTTGCTTGACCAATTCCATAATTTTGGGATAGAAATGCTTCGCTATAAACGTGCATTGATACAAGTTCAGTACTTCTAAATGGACCTCCTTTTGTAAGAGCAAGATTCAAATCATAAACCATGAAACTTCTTTGTAAAGACAAAAATACAGATACTGTAAAAGAAGGTGCTAATAAGGGCAATATTATTTTAGTAATCCTTGTTAATTGACCTGCTCCATCTATAGTTGATGCCTCAATTATATCTTGAGGTATTCCAACAAGCCCAGCTATATAAATCATCATCATATAGCCAGAATATTGCCACACTGTTACAATCACTAACGCCCAAAAAGCCTTCTGAGGACTTGCTAACCATGAATTACTTATCAATCCAAGTCCTATTTTTTGACCAATATAAGGTAAGGTATTATTAAAAATAAATTGCCATATAAACCCTAATACAATACCACCTATTAAATTTGGAGTGAAAAGTGCAATTCTGAAGACATTTTGTCCCTTTATCCCGCTTGTTAATAAATAAGCCAATAAAAAAGCTATAAGATTAATAAACAAAACACTAAAAAAAACATATTTTAGAGTTAATGTGAAGGAATATAAAAAAGTAGAATCATTTAAAATCGAAATATAATTCCTAATACCTACATACTTTTTTGTAGCTTCAATACCATTCCAATCAGTTAAAGTTAAATAAACCCCGTACAAGAAAGGAATAATCACAACTGTTAAAAATACCATTGTCGTTATACCAGTAAAAATTATATAATTAACTACATTTTTTGCCTTATTCTTCATTATCTGTCCTCCTCATAACAAAGAAGAATTAAAGAAGGACAGCAGACTTTAATCTACTATCCTTCTTTTTGTTTTTAATTATTTTACTGTTAACCAATAATTTTTTATTTCTGTATATAATTGAGAGCGTTTAATTATACCTGCTAAGTATTTTTGCATAGAAGCACCTACTTTAGGCCAATGATCAGAAGGTAAAATAGGAGTTCTAAAAGTTCTACCCTCTTTTAAGTAACTAATAATTGATTTTGCAAGAGGATCATTTGGAGTTAAATTAATATTTTTAAAAGGTGGAATTATGCTTAAAGTATAAACCCATGCTTTTTGTCCATCAGAATTATACACAAGCCAATTCAAAAATTGCTTTGCAGCTAACTGCTGAGCTTTACTATTATTCTTAGCATCAATACAAAGGATTTTAGATGGACCAGCAACAATTGCTTTGTTATAAAAGTCATTTGGATCATTGCTTATTGGTACTGGTAAAAATCCATATTCGCTATTCTGTGGATTTGCATCTTTTATTTGTGGCCATGCCCAGTTACCCATGAACCAAAAAGCAACTTTTCCATTTGCTAATAGTTGTGGTCCTTGCTCGTATGTTCCAGCCAAAGGCGAATTCTTTAGATAATTGTACTTTCTAAGCATATCAAATGTATCTAACAAACCGTTAAATACCTTGTTTGTTTGCAAATTTACTTTCCCAGTTTTCAATTTTTTAATAAATTCATAATTCTTTTGCATATCTTTTGACTGAGCACCATAAGCTATGCCAAGATAATGGGCCCCCAAAGACCAATCCAAAGGCGATATTAAAATAGGTGTAACTTTCTTTTGTTGAAGTTTTTTAAATAGGTTCTCTAAATCATTTCTTGTTTTTATTGTTGAAGGATTAAATTTCCCTATTGTTTTTTCAATTACTTGTTTATTGTAAATAAGCCCATAGCCTTCAATAGCAAAAGGAAAACCCATAACTTGCCCATTAAATGTAATATCATCCAAAGTGCCATTTATCGCGTCTTTTACCCATTTTTCTTTTGTAAGATTTAAAAAGTAACTTTTAAATTTTGCTACATCTGAAGAATCAATCATAGAAATACTTGGTGCATTACCAGATGCATACATTGTCGAGAGTTTTTCAAAAGGTGACTGACCTGCGCCAACAGGAATAATCTCTAAATTTACATTAGGATAAGTTTTGGAAAAACTTTTTGCTACGTCTTCTAACTGAGAATTAATTTCACCCTTTGTGCTCATCAAAGTTATTTTTACCTTTTTAGATCCTGCTTTTGAAACAGTAATGTTCAATGAATAAATACCAAAAACTAAAATGAAAACTAACACAACACCTATCATCGTTGATAAAAATTTTTTTAAACTCATCAAAAAACCACCCTCCATTGAAATTAAAATTTAATTTAGTTTAAGTATATATCACTTTTGATTATATGTCAAGCGGTTGACATACAAAAATTTTAGTGATTTTTGCATAAACCAGATTTTGTTTATATTGATGAGGTAATTGCTACACTAACACCGCTGAGCCAACAAAAATTTAATAATAAATTTAAAATTAATGCGAATTAATGATAAAATAAGATATGGAGGTAGATAATAAAAATGGCAAGTTTAAAGGATGTAGCAAAGAGAGCAGGAGTTACTGTAACAACTGTTTCTCGAGTTCTAAATAACAGAGGATATATCAGTGAAGAGACTCGTAAAAAGGTTTACAAAGCCATGGAAGAGCTTAACTATCAACCAAATGAAATTGCAAGAGCTCTATATAAGAAAAGATCTTATTTTATTGGACTTATTATTCCTGATGTCTCCCACCCTTTTTTTGCTGAAGTTACTAAATATATTGAATATTATGCTTCCTTAAACGGCTACAAAATTCTACTTTGTAATTCATATTTAAATCCAGAAAAAGAGAAAGAATATATAAACATGTTAAAAAGACATCAAGTTGATGGGATAATCATGGGAAGTCACACATTAGATATAGAAGATTATAAAAATCTGAATTTTCCAATTGTAGCCTTAGATAGATATCTATCTGATGATATACCTTATATAACTTCAGATAATTTTACAGGAGCAGTTTTAGCAACTAATTTATTAATTCAAAAAGGATGTAAATGTTTAGCACATATTAGTGGTCCCTTGGAATTAAATACACCTGCTAATGATAGATATTATGGCTTTTTGAAAGTTGTATCTGAAAATAATATTGAGCATGTTGTTGTCGAAACCAAATTAAATAAATTTGATATGGAGGAGTATCAAAAAATAATCAATGATCTGTTCGAAAAAAATCCATTTATCGATGGTATTTTTGCAAGTAGTGATATGATAGCAATTACAGCCATCAAAGTTGCAGAGGCTTTTAAAAAACGCGTCCCTGATGATTTAAAAATAATAGGATTTGACGACATTAACATAGCTTCATGGTATAAACCTTCCATAACAACAATAAGGCAAAATAAAGAAGAAATTGCAAAAAAATCTATTGAAATTCTGATAAATTTGATAGAAGGCAAAAAAGTAGAAAATAAAAACATTTTGCCTATTTCTCTTATTGAAAGAGAAACAACATAAGAAAGGAGATTGTTACGTTGCGCCTTAAAGTAGACTTTGAATCCCAAAAGCCAATAGAACTTCCTATTCATTACAACTACTTTGTCCAGTCCATGATATACAATACTATTGATGATAAAATCTATGCAACATTTTTACATGATAAGGGATATGAGGTTGATTTGAAAAACTTTAAACTCTTTTCATTTTCTCGCTTAGAAGGACCATTTAAAATTGTGGGAAATGACTCAAACAAAAAGATAGTTTTTGACAAAAAGGTTTCACTTATAATCTCTTCACCTGTTGAGGATTTTATTACAAAGTTTTCAACCGGGCTCTTAAAAAAAGATCAAATCTATCTAAAAGATAATATACTATATGTGACATCTGCAAATATGCTCAGAAAACCGAAATTTTCAAGTTTCCATAAAATAAAAATGTTATCTCCTATGTGTGCATACAAAACAATCAGAAACGAAAATTCAGAATACAAACACTTTTTTACTCCTTTTGAGGATGAGTTTTATAACCTCATTTCTCAAAACCTGATGAAAAAATGCAAGCTTTTAATAAAAGACTTTGACGAAAAAAACTTTAAATTTGATTTAAAACCATTAAAGGTTGAAGAAAAAACACACTTTAAACCCATGCTTTTTAAAAAGACGCCTATAAAAGGCTGGCTTGGTTTTTATACAATTGAAACTGACCCAATAATAATGGAGGTGGCATATTACTGCGGACTTGGCTCAAAAAACTCTCAGGGATTTGGACTTTTTGAAATCATTGAGTAAGTTTTTCAAGGAGATGATTGAATGGGGTATTTGATAAAGCTTGTGAAGATGGCAAGACCATACTGGAAATATCTTGTTGTCTCTGGTATCTCCATGCTTGCTATCACAGCACTAAACCTTCTTGGTCCGTGGCTTGTGAGGGATTTGACGGGAATAATTACAAATATTAGCAAGTACCCAAATGCAAAAAGAATGATAATCAACATTTCTCTTATATTGATTCTATCTTACATTTTAAGGATTGTATTTCAGTTTTTAAATAGTTATCTCTCACATTATGCAGCATGGAATTTAGTTGCACATGTGAGAACTTTGGTTTATAGCAAGCTTCAACAGCTTTCTTTCGGATATTTCGTAGACAAACAAACAGGGCAGCTTATGTCAAGAGTTGTAAATGATACTGCAAACTTTGAAGTCTTGATTGCCCATGCAGTACCAGAGCTATTTACGAATTCTCTTATAATACTTGGTGTTGCATCCATTCTTTTTATCATAAATCCTGTTCTTGCTGCGCTATCTTTAATTCCTATACCATTTTTGATTTTAAGCGGTACAGTCTTTGCCAAAAAGATTTTGCCAAATTTTAGAGAAGCTCAAAAAGCCTTAGCAGATTTAAATGCCGACTTGCAAGACAATCTCTCAGGTATCCGTGAAATACAGATTTTCAACAAGCAGGAAAAAGAGCTTTTAAAAATAAAAGAAAAAATTTACAGGCACATTCATGCACTTTTGAGTGCACTCAAGCTCTCAGCAGTGTTTCATCCAACTGTAAGTTTTTTAAGCTCTGTTGGAACAGTGATAGTAGTTTCTGTTGGTGGACTTATGGCCCTGAGAGGAAAAGTTCCAGTGCAAGATATTGTTGGATTTATTTTGTATCTTAGCATGTTCTATCAACCGGTGACTCAGCTATCTCAAGTTATTGAAAACGTTCAGCAAGCTTTGGCAGGTGCTGAGAGAGTTTTTGAGATTCTTCAAACAGAATCACAAATCAAAGAAAAAGAAAATGCCACTGAGCTTAAAAATGTTAAAGGAAAAATCACATTTGAAAATGTCTCATTTTCATATAATCCTGATATTCAAGTTCTGAAGAATATCTCATTTGAAATTCAGCCGGGACAAATGGTTGCATTTGTTGGCCCCACCGGTGTTGGAAAAACTACAATTATGTATCTATTAAATCGTTTTTATGACCCAGATTCAGGTGTAATTAAAATTGACGATATTGATATAAAGGATGTTACATTGAAATCTCTGCATGATAATATCAGTATGGTAATGCAAGATGTGTTTTTGTTCAACGGAACAGTGGCACAAAATATTGCATACGGAAAAGAAAATGCTACCATGGATGAAATAATTCAAGCTGCAAAAATTGCCTGTGCTCACGACTTTATCCAAAATCTTCCTCAGGGTTACAATACGGTAATCGGCGAAAGAGGAGTAAAGCTCTCTGGAGGCCAAAAACAGCGTTTGGCAATTGCAAGAGCTGTCTTGAAAAATGCACCAATTTTAATTTTGGATGAAGCAACATCATCTGTTGACACAGAGACTGAAAATGAGATTCAAAGAGCAATCAACAACTTGGCAGGAACAAGGACGATATTAATAATTGCTCACAGGCTATCTACTGTAAAAAAGGCAGATAAGATCATAGTTTTGAAAGAAGGTGAAATTGTAGAGGTTGGCACGCATGATGAGCTTATTGCTAAAAAAGGACTTTATTATCATTTGTGTTCTGTGCAGTTAATTGATGAAGACAATAGAGTGGTAAGGGGGAATATGTATTGATGTACAGGAGACTTGGAAGAACAAATATTGAAGTTTTTCCAATAGCATTTGGTGGAATACCAATACAAAGAATCGATGAGGAGTCTGCTATAAGATTAATCAGAAGAGCAATTGAAGTTGGAATTAATTTGATTGACACTGCAAGAGGCTATACTGATAGTGAAATTAAAATTGGTAAGGCTTTGAAAGGAACTAACAAAAAAGTATACTTGGCATCTAAATCGCAAAATAGAACAAAAGAAGGAATTTTGAAGGATATTGAAATAAGCCTTAAAAACCTTGGTGTCGAACAAATTGATATTTATCAGCTACATGGCATAAATGATTTAGATACATTCAATAGAGTATTTTCTGAAGATGGCGCATACTGGGGATTGGTTGAAGCAAAGGAAAAAGGGCTTATTAGATTTATCGGCGCTTCAAGCCACAGTACAGAAATTCTTGAAAAGTTAATAAATACAGATAAATTTGATGTAATCCAGCTTTGCTATAATATAATAGAAACAGATGTAGAAGACAAAGTTTTCCTATTAGCACTCCAAAAAGATATCGGAATAATTGCAATGAAACCAGTTGGTGGCGGTGTTATCCCAAACGCTGCTCTATCTTTAAAATACGTATTGCAAAAAGAATTTGTCGTGCCCGACCCTGGAATAGAAACTATTGAGGAATTAGAACAAAACGTAAATGTAGCAATGAACCTTAGCCCTTTGACTGATGATGAAATGAAAGAAATAGAAAATATTCGAAAAGAGCTCGGCAAAGAATTTTGCAGAAGATGCAATTATTGTCAGCCATGTCCTCAGCAAATTCCTATTTGGGTAATACTCCATGCAGATTCAGCAATGAAAAGACTACCTTTTAATACTCTAAAGTCTGGCTGGTTTTATGATGCATATCAAAAAGCAAAAAATTGCATTAAATGTGGAGTTTGCGTAACAAGATGCCCATACAATTTGCCAATACCAGATATGATTGAGAAAAAGCTTGAGATTATTCGAATAACAATTGGCAATTAATCTAATCTTTAAGCTTCTTTCCTTGAAAATTTAAGGGATGAGGCTTTTTGTTTTGGATAAGAGAATTGAGCATTTCTAATAATTTTTAGATTATTGAATAAAGTTCATTTTTTGATAAAATCAATGTGGATGAAAAGCTCTATAAATGCAAAAAGGATGTGAAAAACAATGTCTTTAGAACTTGATTATCAAACAATTGTGCAGTTTCTCTCAGAGCAAAAACTTGCATATTTTGCAAAAAACAGAAAAGCCTTTGAAAAGGGAATTGACCTTGCTCGAAAAATTAAAAAAGAAAATATTCAGTATGACCAAGAAGAAAATGCAATATTTGCAAAAGTAGAAGATGGCAAGAACGAATACTGGGTTTTTATCGATTTTGCTCTGCCTTTATATATGTCTCAGGACTTCTTTGGAAATATTGAGATTGAAAATATAATCATAACTGCTGCATGTTCATGCAGTTTAGAAAATATCACTTTTGAATCAGAAGAAGAAATAGATATTGAAGATTTTGTTCAGTTTGAAGATTTTTGCCGGCATATAATTGCTGTGTTAAAAAGTTTTGCTGACGGTAAATATATTCTCAATAGCCTAAATAAGATGCAAGAAACTCTGTCTCAAATGTTAGAACAAAAGTTAAATGAGGCTATTGAGAAGGAAAAAACAAAAAACTCTCGCATTTATCAGTTTATATCAAGCAATTTTGAAGAAAGTTATATAAAGTTTTCACTTGATAACTTATCTAAAAAGTCTCCCAATATATTTTTAGAAAAATACTTTGGTTCTTCTTCGAATGACATAATAACTTTGAAATTAAAGATAAAAACTTCAGATCTTAAAAGAGATTATGTAGTTTCAAATATACCAGAATTTTTAAAAGCATACGAACAAAAACAACCATTTCAGTTTGGTAAGAATTTTGTGTCCAATCCTACTTATCATTTTTTTGGTGAAAAAGACAAAAAATTTTTGGATGTACTTTTGAAGTATCTGAACTTTTTAGATTTAGAAACAGAAAAAAATACTCTTTACTTACCTGCAAAAATTGCAAATGAAATAATCGAAATCCTTGACAATGAAGAAATTTTTATATCTTTTGATTACTTTGTAGCAAATTATTATGATGCTCAAAAAGTAAAAGTTGATCTTTGCACTAAAGTAAAACCTAAGATTTCATTTAAACTCGAAGATAATCAGGTAAGACTTTACAGTGATTTAATAGATATTGCTAACAGAAAATTTTTATATGGCGACGGAAGTTATTTTGTTTCAGATGGTACTCTTTACAAGCTTACACCAGAGCAAAAGATATTTTCTTCAATAATTAAAAAAATGGCTGAAGCAAATAGAGTATTTAATTTTTTTAAAGTTGAATACGTTAAATTTTTTACCCTTAATAAAGAAGACTTTTGTGACTTTATGAATAAATATTATCTATTTTTAGACCAGCACTTTGAATTAGAAATTGACCCTGACCTCAAAAAATTTATTTTAGAAGATTATATTATTAAACCCAAATTATATTTGGAATTTGAGAATGAAAGGTTTGTTGCAAGAATCAGTGGAATGAATGAAATATTTGATACAATTTCAAAAACCAAGAAAGTTCCATTATTTGATTATTTTAGTTTGTTTGAGATTCAAAGTATTTTGTTTGCTTATGGGTTTAATGAGATAAAATCTGACCAAGAATTTTATTATGAATGTCTTGACCCCGATATGTTCATGGAATTCTTAGCAGAAGGTGTTTCGCAAATCCAAAAGATAACTGACGTTTATTATTCAGAAGATTTTAAAAAGCTTAAAATTAAAAAAGATGTAAAAATTATCCCCTGCTTAAAATATTCTAAACACTCAATTGACTTCTGGCTTGAAAGTAATGAGCTTGAGAGTTCAGAGCTTAAAAATATTCTTGATGCAATAAAGAAAAAGAAAAAGTATTACAAACTCAAAGATGGTTCAATTTTGATTTTAGATAGTCCAAATATGAAAAAATTAGTTTCATTTATAGATTCTGCATCTGACATAGGCCAGGTTATAAAAGAAAAAGCTGAGCTTTCTTTACAAGAAGCAGTAGCTATAACAAAACTTTTAGATGAAAGCGGAATTCAAGCAACCGGAGTTGAAAGTGTAAAAAGCATTATCGAAAAGATAGAAAATATTAAAGAAACTGATATCCAAATCCCGGTTGAGCTTCAAGGTGTGTTAAGAGATTATCAGAAACTTGGAATAAAATGGTTATCTTCTCTATTTGAAAATGAACTTGGTGGAATTTTAGCTGATGATATGGGGCTTGGAAAAACGCTTCAGGTACTTGGCTTTATTCTTGCAAATAAGCAAAAAATTAAAAAACCAGTATTAGCCATTGTGCCAACATCACTTATTTATAACTGGAAACAAGAGATTGAAAAATTCGCACCAGGTCTGAAAACTTTAATTATTGACTCAACACCTGCAAAGCGCAAAAAAGCTATAGAAAAAATACCAGAATATGATATTGTAATTACATCATATGCACTTTTGAGAAAAGATATAGAACTTTATAAAGACATCGATTTTAGTGTTTGTATCTTGGACGAAGCACAGTACATAAAAAATCCTCACTCACAAATAAAGCTGGCTGTAAAAGAAATCTGTGCAGATGCTAAATTTGCATTGACAGGTACACCAATCGAAAATAATCTCATAGAACTGTGGTCAATCTTTGATTTTATACTTCCTGGGTATTTAGGAGGAGCTGAGAAATTTGTTGAGCGTTTTGCAATGCCAATTTATAGCGGAGACAATAATGCTTTGGAAAAATTAAAAAAGCTGATAAAACCGTTTGTTTTAAGAAGAGTAAAACAAGATGTATTAATCGAACTTCCTGAGCTAATAGAAACAAATATCCAAGTTGCAATGAGCCCTGAACAGGAAAAAATCTACAAGCAATTTTTAGTTTCAGCCAAAAAAGAGATTGAAAAAGAAATAGATTCAGCTGGGTTTGAAAAAAGTCAAATAAAAATATTTTCCTTATTAACAAGACTAAGACAGATCTGCTGTCATCCAAAGCTTGTATTTGAAGATTACAAAGGAAGCTCTGGTAAGATGGAAGCACTGAAAGAAATTTTACAAGACTGTTTAGAAAGCGGGCACAGGGTAATTATATATTCTCAGTGGACTTCAATGTTATCTATTATCAAGAAAATGCTTGACAAGGAAAAAATTTTATACTTTTACTTAGACGGTGCAACAAAAGCTGAAGACAGAGTTGAAATGGTGAACAGGTTCAACAGTGGAGAGAGAAATGTCTTCTTACTTTCTCTAAAAGCTGGTGGATTTGGGCTCAATATTACTGGCGCAGACGTTGTTATTCACTTTGATGCATGGTGGAACCCGGCAGTTGAAAACCAGGCAACAGCAAGAGCACACAGGCTGGGTCAGAAAAATGTTGTTCAGTCATTTAAGATTATAACCAAAAATTCAATAGAAGAAAAAATACTTGCTTTGCAGCAGAAAAAGAAAGACTTATTTGATAGCTTAATCGAAGCAAGTCAATCGTTTATAGGAAAATTTTCTAAAGAGGAAATATTGGAGTTGTTGGAGTAAAGCGATATTTTATGAGCTAAGGATTAACAGAATTTTGTATTTAAATATGGCTTTACTTTTTTAGTTTTAAAAATCTAAAACACAGGAGGACTGAATTTGACAAAATAAGAACCTCAATTTTTCACTACTTATTTACTTATGTAAGTTCTAAATATTCCTTGTATGTGCTTAGATTTTTGCTGTTTTTAGCTTCTTTGCATTCAGTGTCCCTCCAGTTCCTCCTTGTGCTTTTTGTCAATTTTATCTTATATTTTATCAAGTTGTTGAATAAAAGAAATAACCATATAGAGTAAACATAGTAACAAATGAAAAAAAGCCCCTTGTGTCATAAATTAATTTAAGAGAAAACCACAACAAAACACAAGACCATTTAATTAGTTTTCGTCTTAACTTCCGTTTATATTTTGCATATTAAACAAATTTAGTAACAAATATATGAAAAAATTCATCAATATTATATATTGTTTTTTTTTTTTTTTTTTTTTTTTGGGATATAATCAAACAAAAATTGAGAAACGAGGAGTGAGGGGTATGAGTAGTAAAATTATTACGAATTATAACCTGATTAAGAATACTCACAACAATATTAAGGTCAATAGTTCCAATCATAGTGTTTCTGCACGATCGCTTTCAACAGGTTGGATTGTGCCTAATAAACCTTCTGTGCAGTCTACTGCTGCATACAAAGTTACACTTTCAAACACTTCTTTGCAAAAAGCTTCTACCAGCAGTAAAACTCATGGTTCGAATACACGAAATAGTGGAGGGATTTTGGGTATTTTTTCAAATATCAAAAAAGATATTAGTGACACTGCAAAAAGTATTCAGAACAAAGTCAACAATTTTGTAAAATCTACAGTTTCAAATTTGAATAACACAGTTAAAACAGTAGAGCACAAAATTTCTTCAGTAGTAAAATCAACTGGGAAAAAATTAGAGACCGTTGCAAAGGATATTAAAGAAGGTTTGAAAAAAGCTGTAGATGTTACAACAACAAATAGTATTTCTGTTGTAGGGAATAAAACTATAAAAGAGAAAAAAAATAACCTTGAATGTAGCAGGCAACAAAATGTATCTAAAATTTACATCTTCAGTAAGTGGAGAAGTAGGAGTTGAAAAATCTTCTCAGTACAAAGCAAATACAAAGAAGGCTTCTGGTTTTGTTGAGCACAGCAATTCTGGTAAATTGAATTTGGAATTAGAGAAGAGAAAAGTAAATAAGAAATTTGAGGCTTCAACAGAAACTGCAATAGGGAAAAATGTAAAAAATGAAATGAAAGTAACAGTTAACAAAAGGGGTGCTGAGATTGTAGGTGGAACAAAACTGGTGCTTTTGAAGACACATAATCAGGAAGTTAATGTAACAGTTGGGGGAGCAGTAAAGAGCAATGGAAAAGCTGAAATAAATTTAGCTAAGGTAACTCATTCTTTATCAACAGGTAAGATAACTTCCGAAAAAAGCGTAGGGTTAAGCATTGATGAGAAAACTTTTAATAAGATAAAGACCACTATGCAGGGTGTATGGCTCGCAGTACCAAATGATACAAAGTTTAAGATAGGAGTTGCTGTTGGAGTTTTCAAAGGGGCTGTAAATACTGCAAAGAGTTTAGTTGATGTTGTAACTCATCCAAAACAGATTGTAGAAGGGGTAAAAGTGGTAGTTAAACATCCTCAGGCAGCATTAAAATATGTAGAGCAATCTGTTGCTAAGGCAAAGAAAGAATTTGTAAATGGTGATGTTTACAAAAAAGGAGAAATGGTAGGGAAAGCACTGTTTGAAGTAGGGGTTAGTATAGCAGGTACCAAAGGATTGGATAAGTTAGCAAAGGCAGCCAAAGTATCTGGTAATTTAGGAAAACTTAAAAAAGTATTTGATGTTACGACAAAAGTGGCAAAACCAGCTTTTGGTCATTAAATCTTTGCACACAGAGCTTTGCAAAGAGCTCTGTGTGCTTTGTATTGAAGAGAGTAATTGCTTTTTGATAAAATATACCCGGTAAAAAAGTTTGTAGTAAGAAGGGGAATGAGAGTTGAAAAGGATGAGAAAAAGCAGAAAGTGGCTGATAATTGGATTGATAGGTTTAATACTGGTTTATTTTGGTTTTAAATTTTTTTCAAACAGATATATCATTGTAGATGACAAAGTTATAATGAACACTTTGTCAATAGATGATACACTTAGTGTGATAAATGGGATGATAGATAGAGGGGAGTATAATAACGCGGCAGCTCTTGCGAAATGGATTGTTAAAAATGCTAAAACTTCTGATGGTAAAATTAGTGGTTACTTCAAAATGTGTGAAATAGCCAATCTGATAGGTAATCCGATGATGGAGGAGTATTATGCAGACCTTGCTTTGAAGCAGTTAAACAGTGATACCTCATTGTGGGTTAAAAAGGTTGCTTATTTTTATAAAGGTGTAGCAGTTGGAAAGAGAAGTCAGGAACTTGGTGAGATAAAAAGAATGAGTGAAGCTGTTTACTGGATAAAAAGATCTTTAAATATTAATGACTTGGATGAGCCTAAAACAACCTGGGATTTTAATGGACGAGCATATTATTCACTTGGAGTAATATATATAGAAGCATATGGAAATTACAAGAAAGCACTTGAATACATAGAAAAGTTTTTACAACTTGTTAAGGAGGATAAAGAGAATGAATTTTTAAAAGAGTATATTGAACTATTATCATATTCAGGAGACTGCTATTATGAATTAGGTATGAAGGATAAATTAAGAGAAGTGTATGATATTTGGAAAAAAAATTATCCCAAGTACAAGGATTATTTTAAGAATTATAATTTTCAACTAAAAATGTTAGAGTTTTTGAACAAACTAATTGATGGCAAATATAAAGAGGCAGAAGAGATTATGAAGAAAGAAGATCCAGAGTATTTAGGGATTTACTATTATCGAAAGGTAGGAGATATTGAAAAAGGCAAGAAAGCGTTGATAGGTTTTGGGAAGAGTAATATACAACTTTATCCATTTCCATTTTTTCAGAGGTGGGTAAAAGAGTTTAAGCTAAGTGAGGAAGAGAAGAAAGAACTTGAGGTTATGTGGAAAAGATGGGTTGAGGAAAACAGAAAAAAGTGTATGACTACAAATGTACTTAGAAGTGATAAAGAGATAGCAAAGAGGGGTTGGAAATAATGAAGTACAGGTTTGAATGCACATTTTTAGAAGCAGAGAGAGTTTATTTAGAAATCATATCAGAGAAGACAGGAAAAAAATATATTCCGATGACAAGAGGAGATGATAGTTTTGTGTGTGAGCTGGATTTGAATCCTTCTGATATTTATAGATACATTTTTGTGATTGACGACAATATAAGGCTGATAGACTGGGCAGCACCGTTTACACTGCCAACAGAAGACGGGCAGATATTTTCCTGCATAGCTATAAATGCCAACGGAGAAATCTTAACATATGATTTTGAACCAAGTATATATGTTAAAGACTTTAGCTTTTGCAATGATACAGTTGAAAGTGGGGAGTTAATTTATAAAAGAGCTTTTTCAAGGAAAGACGAGAAGGTATGTGTGAGGATTGAGTATAAAGATGTTTTGGGTTTTCATCAAAGCAGTATACTTTGGTATAAGCCTAATGGGGAATTTTTTGATCAAAGCAGTGGTATTGTTTGGAGTGATGATGAGAGAATGGACAACATAACTGAGTGGCATTACATACAGATAAGCGATGAAATGCCTACAGGTAAGTGGAAAGTAAAGTTTTTTATTGATGGATTGTACATCTTGGAAGACTATTTTGTGATAACTCCAAGTGTATATGGCATAGAATCAGGTATATTAAAAACAAACGTATAAAGCTAAAAAGTAGTCTTTACCTACGTATTACAGACAGCATAGCTCAAATAGTGGAATAATAAGAAGGCATTACTACAAACTTTTATGTGGAGGTGTATGACATAATGAAGGAAATAATTAGAAAAGTAATTATTGTTATTTGTTTTCTGAGCATTATATCAGGTTTTCAGTTTGTTTTATCAGCTCAAACCAAAACTAAAATTGTGAAAATTGATAATTTAAACATTATAGTAAAAGTTGGAGACAGTTTTACTTTGCCAAGCAAAGTCAAGGCTACTCTTTCTGATAAGAAAGTAGTTTATGTTCCTGTAAAATGGACTCCTAATAGAGTATCTACTCAAAATGTGGGTAGATTTGTATTTAAAGGTAAAGTTCAAAATTATAAGAAAGATGTTATATTAACACTCAATGTGAGGTATTGGACCTTAGATGAGCTCAAGAAAGAAAAGAACAAGGTTGTTGTTTTAAAAGGTTATAACAAAGAAAGTAAGGTTTTTACATATTGTGGTATTTTGCTATCACCTGATGGGAAGATATTAACAACTTATACTGCTATCGATTATCTTCAGAAAGCGGAAGTATATATTGGAAATCAGAGATATGAAGTTGAAAAGGTTATAGACTATGATGTTTCAAAGGATATAGCGATTTTAAAATTGAAAGGGGCTAAAAATCTGCCATATGTAAAAATAGGCGACTCAACTAAGGTCAAACCAGGTGATAGAGTGGTAGTAATTAGTACATCAGCTATTTATACAAATGTGTTTGTTTCTGAATATGATAAAGATAACGGGATATTTGTTCTTGGTGGAGAGGCTATTAAGAAGGACGATACTGGGATGGCAGCTTTTAATTTCAGGGGCGAGGTTATTGGTATTGGATTTACAGGGTATTATAATGAGAATCCTAATAAAAAATATCTGATGGTGATTCCTTCTGAGAAAATAAAATCTCTTAAAGGTAATAAGAATTTAAGTTTATCACAGCTTTTTAGACTGGAACATGTAATAGAGGGGAAAGATTTTTATTACGAAGGTGAGATAAAAGATGGTATGAGACATGGCTATGGCTACTGCAAGTGGAGCAATGGAGATGAGTATATAGGTGATTGGAAAAATGATACAATGGATGGATATGGAGAATATTACAGCGCAAATGGAGATGTTTATAAAGGCGATTTCAAAAATGGCATGTTTGATGGCAGAGGAACGTGCACTTTTGCAAACGGAGATAAGTATGAAGGAGAATGGAAGAATGACAAGATAAATGGGAAAGGCACATATATATGGGCAAATGGTGATAAGTACGAAGGTGAGTGGAAAAACGGAGTCAAAGAAGGGTATGGAATATACACATGGGCTGATGGGGATAGATATGAAGGTGAGTGGAAAAACGATAAAATGAATGGAACTGGGACAATGTATAAAGCAACAGGTGAAGTAATTAAAGGTATCTGGAAAGATGGTGAATTGATCCAAAAATTAGAGGATAATTTTTAAAAGGGTCTGTAAATAATTTTGTGTATTTAAATTCAGGATAATCTTGTCTACCTTCTATTTTTTAGTATCACCATTTTAAAAATTTTTATGCATAAATTTTTTAAAAGCTGGACAAAATTTAATACTGGAATATATTGCTCTGATTTTTCTGGTTCTAATTTGTTTTAGATTGCTTCCATGGAAGCAATCTAAAAGCGAACTGAGGTTTGTTATTAATTTATATATTCACTTAAACGTTCTGGATACATTATCAAAAGCTGATTTAATATTATATCCCAATTTCTGTACCTCTGTGTCCACTTTCTTACAACATTTTTTGTTGCAAGATAAAGCATTTTCTCTAACGCTGTATCGTTTGGAAATACTGATTTTGCCTTTGTCACTTTTCTAAATTGTCTATGAACTCCTTCTATGATGTTTGTTGTATAAATTATCTTCCTTATTCTGCCGGGGGAAACTTAAAAAACGAAGTCAGTAGCTTCCAGTTGCTTTCCCAACTCCTGAACGCATAAGGATACTGTTTCCCCCATTTTTCTTTTACATGATAAAAATTTTCCAGTGCTTCTTCTTCATTAGTTGCCTGATATACTTTTTTAAAATCCTTTGAAAATTCTTTTATATGCTTGTATGAAACATATTTGAACGAATTGACTTGACTGATGAATAATACACCTTTGAATATCGCTTTTTGGAAACACTGCTTCTATTGCTTCTTTTAAATCTGTTAGGCTATCTGCACAAAATAGTAATACCTCTTCTACCATCGATAAGTTTAATAATTCTTTTAATTCTTTGCAGTCTTTCTCTCTGGCATTCCTTTTTCTCTTCCAAAGAGATTTTTTCACAGTTATCTTTAAAATAAGAAGTCAGCAAATATAATAAATGATATAATTTACTTTTTATTTCAAGGCCTACACTTTCAGCTTTTTTATTATGCAAAAGCATAATTTCAAGCACAGATTTCTTTATTTCATTTACTTTATCAACATCAAACTTACTCTCAGGAATTGACAACAGTGAATTAAATGTGATTTTCTCAACACCTGTATTTTCTTTAATAAAACGTGAGGATATTTGAAGAACAAGAATAATACCACTATTATCCAAATATGTCGTATGAATTTCATTGGAGTTAACCAATAATATATCTTCACTACCTAACTTATATATCATTCCATTCTTGACAACAGTCACATTACCACAAACAACGAAAATCAACTCTAACGCTTCGTGCCAGTGATGTTGAACAAACGGAAGATTGTGATAAAATATCTTTAAAGGCAATCTATCATCAAAGTCTATAACCTCGTAAATGCATTTTTGAACAGTTGAATCCTTATCTTTTTTTTTGAGTTTGAATATTAACTACAAACATAAATACTTTCACCATTTGTTAAGGTTTCTAAATATATTATACAACATTTTTTCATCTTACCAAAATAAATTTGTAAATGTATTATAAAAATCAGAAAGAATTTGCTACAAACCTTCTGCTTTTTTATTTAACCGATAATTTAATAGCTCTGTAAAAAGCGTCAAAATAAAAAGCAAGATCAGCAAATATAATGGCAACACATAAACTCCAATTATTGATATAACAACTCCAAATAGCAAAGGAGCAAGTGCGCTGCCCAAATATCCGGCAGCCATTTGCATACTTATTACAATGTGCGAAATATCTTCACCAAATCTTTTTGGCGTTTCATGCATCATTGTTGGGAAAATAGGTGCACAGCCAAAACCAATTAGTGCAAAACCAAATAAGTATATCATTTGTGGAACATCTGTTAATAAAACAAAAATACCAGTGAATAATAAAGCCAAGGATAACCTGATAATTTTTTTACCGCTCAACTTCATGCTCACAAATCCAGACAAAATTCTTCCTATTGTTATTCCAAAGAAAAAGGAAGATGTTCCTTTTGCAGCAATAGAAGGAGAAATATGCTTGTAATTTACTAAAAAACTGCTTGCCCACAACCCTGTCGTGGTTTCAATAGCACAATAGAAGAAAAATGTAATTATTGATATTGCTGCACTTGCAAACAGCAATGATTTTTTGCGCTCATTTTTCCTAATATTTGAGCTTTTATTATTATTGTCTTTTTCATATATATTCCACACCGGAAGCAAAATAAAAAATAACGTTGCTAACAAAAGTTGAAACGCCGAAACAACTAAATATCCCTTTCTCCAACCCTCTGGATATACTATAAAAATCGAAATTATATAAGAACCTAAAGTTGTCCCAACACCCCACAACGAGTGCAGCCAATTCATATGTTTTGCCTGATAATGCAAAGCTACAAAATTATTCAAAGCTGCATCAATACTTCCTCCTCCCAAGCCTATAAGTACTGCACTCAAACACAATAAAGCAAATGAAGGTGCATGTGAAAAAGTAAATAGTCCAACGGAAGAAAATAACGTACTTATAACAACAATTTTACCTGTTCCTATTTTCTTTACGATAAATGGATTTAACATGCTTGAAATAACAGTGGAACATGTTATGGTCAAAGAAATAATACCAGCTGTATAAACTGGCAAATTTAAATCGCTTCTTATAACAGGCCAAGCAGCGCCCAACATTGAGTCAGGTAAGCCTAAACTAATAAACGATATGTAAATAAAAGCTAATAAAAGTATGGCCATTTTTTGTGGCTTAGTTTATCTATGATACTGCTATTTATAAACTAAGCCTTCACCCTCCTTTCAATTCGTATTTTTCCATTAATCTTAAAAAAGAAATAATTATATTGCTTTCGGATTTGTATTGCTTTTAAATACTTCTCCAACCAAGTTTGGTGTAAGCTCTGCTCATACAGTAACACAAGAATTTACATGTTTTGAATTACCTACTATTGCTTATTTGCCAATGATAAGTCATGTGCCTTTTCTCAGTAATAACCATAAAATACAAATGAGTTTTTAACATAGATCATTTCACATTTGCTGTATACCATATAAAGGTTGGAGAAATATTGTGGTCTCTAATCCATTAAGCTCCTATTAAAATTCAACTTCATCAAATCCTTTTCTACAGGAACAATTTTTGATTCATAATCTTTAATTTTGTAATTTAGCTTCTCCAAAGCCTTCTTTATTTCTTTCATTCGCAAAATAAGTTTATCTCTTTGTTTTATCAAAAGTTGTCTCCTTTGCTCTATTGTTTCATCACCTCGGTGTAGAAGATTTACATATTCAAGTAGTGTCTCAATTTCAACCCCAGCCTTTCGCATACATAATATAAATTCAATCCATCTACAGTCTTCTTCAGTATAATATCTAATTCCATTTTCGTTTCTATGTGCCTTAGGTATCAAACCAATTCGCTCATAATACCGAAGTGTATGAGCTGAAAGACCATATTTCTTGCTAACTTCTGTTATTGTCATCATTTACACACCTCCTAATACCTATTTTAATTTATTGTTAGCAAATAAACAAAACAAAAAAATAGGCTCCTTTAAAAAGAGCCCGTAGCTAAATTATGTAATAATTTGCACATCAAATCATTTTTTAAGTTAATAACCCAAGCCTTGATAACCAGTTTTGAATATCCTTATCAGCTTGGTTAACACTGCTCCCTCTAATAGCTAATCCTGGCAATACATTTGCGTTTGGGCACAGTTTCTTTATGTCGCGTTCACTGCTCCCAAGTCCACTTCCTTCATGTGTGCAAAATGGAGCAATGGTCTTTCCTGCAAAATCGTAAGACTCTAAAAAAGTAAATACTGCCATTGGCATTGTTCCCCACCAGTTAGGATAACCGAGGAAAACCACTTCATATGGGCTTATATCCTCGAGTTTATTTGCCAGTTCTGGTCTGGCATTTTTTCTTTTTTCTTCTTTTGCTACTTCTATCGTTTCGTAATAATCTTCCGGGTATTGTTTTGCTGGTTTGATTTCGAATAAATCACCTCCTGTCAATTTTTGTATTTTTTGAGCCACTATTTTTGTATTCCCAATTGCCAAGTTTGTAATTTTGCCATTGAGATAATTGTTCCCCTTTCGAGAAAAACAAGCGATGAGAATTTTGAAATGTGGCATTGTCTACCCCTCCCCATTTCACCTCTGTCAGTTCACTGTTAACTTTTTTAAGAAGAGAAGGAATTTCTAATCTTTGTGGACACTTACTAAGGCACTCTCCACACTCCTTGCAAAAAGACGCAGCTGTCTTCTGTCCCTCAAGCCATTTGTATATTCCTCTTCCACCTCTCCAATCTCCAAACATAACAGTTTCATTATACACTCTGAAATTTTCGGGAATATCCACACCGCTTGGACATGGCATGCAGTAGCCACATTCTGTGCAGTTTATCACTGCAAAAGATCCAAGTGTTTTTCTTACCTCTTCGATCAGTTTCAAGTCCACTTCAGTCAGGTTGTTTGGGATTACATTTTTCATGATTTCAACATTCTCTTTCACATGTTCCAAAGTGCTCATTCCACTTAGTATAACAGAAACCTCTGGAAAGTTTCCAAGCCATCTGAAACTCCACTCCACTGCAGACCAATCTTTCCCACTTCTTTCGAGAATGTCTTGCACTTTCTGTGGAAGCTTTGCTAATTTTCCACCCTTCAACGGTTCCATTATTACTACTGCAAGTCCCTTGGAAGCAGCGTACTTTAAGCCTCTGACTCCTGCCTGGTAATTGACATCCATGTAATTTAGCTGGATTTGACAGAAATCCCATCCATCGTAGCCATCCACTATCTCTTTAAATGTGGGGTATTTGTCATGGAAGGAAAACCCTGCAAATCTTATTTTCCCCTGTGCCTTTGCTTTTTCAAAGAATTCAAAGAACCTCAAAGTTTTTATTTTTTCCCATCTTTCCTTGTTGAGAGCGTGCATAAGGTACATGTCCACATGATCAGTTTGAAGTTTTTCCAGTTGCTGGTCCAAAAATCTCTCAAAATCTTCGTGTTTTTCGACTTGCCATACAGGAGATTTGGTTGCAAGTAAGACCTTTTCTCTGTAACCATTTTGCAAAGCTTTTCCAACTATCTTTTCGCTGTTCCCTCCATGATATGGATATGCAGTATCAACGTAGTTCACACCGTGTTCGATTGCAAACCTTATCATCTCTATTGCCTTTTCTTCATCGATCTGAGATGCATCTTCACCAATGATAGGAAGTCTCATCGCACCAAAGCCAAGAAGAGATGTTCTTATGCCTGTTTTCCCAAAATCTATGTATTGCATTATTTATTCTACCTCCATTATCAATCTACTCTGTTTTCAATTTTCTTGTTTAAAATTATATCTGTTAGAGTTAACTATAAGTCAAGAGAAACAAGCCATACATTGAAGAAATTAATAGATGAGTGTTCCGAAATAAAAAAGCAAGCTTTTTGGATATTTAAATAATATCGAATATAAAAAGATGTTGATAATGGCAAAATAATAGTTCTTGATTGTTTGAAACCAATGCTATTAGATAATAATGCTAATATTAGATAAGGAAAAAGATAAGAGAGGAAAAACTTGAAGAGAAAGCCAAAATTTAAATAAGCAAATGGGTACTGAAAGTTGACAAATTGCTATAACTAATATATAATAGAAGTTTGCAAAGAAATATAAATTGCAACCAAACGTAGGAGTTGAATTAAATGGCTGAAAAGAATAAACAAGACGATATAAAAGTCATTGCAACAAACCGCAAAGCATATCATGACTACTTCATTGAAGAGACAATCGAAGCAGGAATTGAGCTAAAAGGCACTGAAGTAAAGTCTGTGCGCCTTGGTCATGTTAATCTCAAAGACAGTTTTGCCAGGGTTGAAAATGGTGAAGTCTTTCTCTACAACATGCATATAAGCCCCTATGAAAAAGGCAACATCTTTAACGTTGACCCGATGAGAGATAGAAAATTACTCTTGCACAAACACGAGATAAACAGGCTTGCGGGTTATGTTCAGCAAAAAGGTTACACTTTAATCCCATTGAAGATTTATATCAAAAGAGGTAAAATAAAAGTAGAGCTTGCAGTTGCAAAAGGTAAAAAACTTTTTGATAAGCGTGAAGCAATAGCAAAAAGGGATGCTGAGCTTGAGATAAGAAAGAAAATGAAGGAGTATTTAAGATAAGGGGGCGTGTTTTGGAATTCGACGGGGGCAGTCGGATTCCAAATAGCGGGTAGTGGTTTTCTCGGTGCCACTATAAAAAACCGAGAAGAAAAATAACTGCAGACAGAACAGAACTCGCTTTAGCTGCCTAAAGCGCAGCTAACGTCCGCCGGAGGTGCCCACGGCCTCCGAGCCGGGCGCCAACCGTCGTGGGGCACCGAAAGTAAGGTCGCCTGAGCCTTACTTTTGGAACTAATCTCAGGCTGGGGAAGAAAAAGCCTGTCAGTGGGCGTTTTCTTCCCGAGAATTTAGTACACTGACTGCACCCGGAGAAGTTTGGGGTTCGATGCCTTCGGACGGGGGTTCAAATCCCCCCGCCTCCACCAAAATAAACAATTCTACAATGTTTTAGGATTATGAGACTACACTTCTAAGAAGAACTCCCATTA
The DNA here is from genome assembly GCF_003999255.1 of Caldicellulosiruptor changbaiensis. GTDB lineage: Bacteria > Bacillota > Thermoanaerobacteria > Caldicellulosiruptorales > Caldicellulosiruptoraceae > Caldicellulosiruptor > Caldicellulosiruptor changbaiensis. The sequence goes on along the minus strand of NZ_CP034791.1, from coordinate 523,996 downwards.
GAAAAATAATGAGGTATAGTATATTAATTCAGAGGTGAAATTAGTGAAAGCAAATAAAAATCTTTTATTAAAGCTAATTGAGGAAATCCCGGAAAGTCAACTTGCAGAAGTTATTGACTTTATTTTGTTTTTAAAACACAAGCAAGACAAAAAGTTATTAAGTGATTTGGTGTCCGCCAGTGAGAGTAGTATAGATTTTTGGAACAACGATATTGACGATGAGGTATGGAACAACGTATAGCAGTCGGCAGTGCATTACCCAATTGGTAGTGCCGTTTTATGCCGATTGCTTATTTTTATTGAAATTTTTTACAAAACAGAGGGCTGCCTTTCAAAATCGAAAAGCAGTCCTATTCATTTTTAGCTTTTACTCCCTCAGCTGCCTCTTTGGTAAAAATTGTTTTTAAGGTCAACAGCAAAATCTTGATGTCCAAAAAAACAGAATAATTCTTTATATATATCAAATCAAGCCTGAGCTTGTCTTCTGGGGTTGTTGCATACTTGCCGTAAACCTGTGCAAGCCCTGTGAGCCCTGCCTTTACATTGTGGCGAAGAGAATACTCAGGATAGAGCTTTTTAAACTGCTCAACAAAATAAGGACGCTCTGGTCTTGGTCCTATAAAACTCATCTCACCCTTTAGAATATTTATAAGCTGCGGAAGTTCATCAAGTCTTGTTGCGCGCAAAAATCTCCCAATCCTTGTTATCCTCGGGTCGTTCTCGGTTGCCAGAACAGGGCCTGTCATCTTCTCGGCATCTTTCACCATTGTCCTAAACTTTAAAACATAAAACTCTCTCTCTCCTTCTGTAATCCTTTTTTGCCTGTAAATCACTGGGCCTTCTGAGTCAAGTTTTATGGCAATTGCAATCAAGATCATTATAGGAAAAGCAATAACCAGCGTAACTGTAGCAAGAAGAATATCACACACCCTTTTTATAAGCTTTTGTTCAGAAGTTAGCTCTGGCTGTTCAATTGAAAGTGTTGCAACATCATCAAACTGAATCACCCTCGCTCTTGAAACCAATATATCTCTAAAGTCTGGTGCTATGAAAATATGTTTTTTGAATTCTATCGCCTTTCTTACAATCTCACTTTTTAAATTTTCATCCATTTTTGAATAAAGATAAATTGTATCCACAACTTTTATATAAGGTATCAATTCTTCAATAGCCTTCGGCTCAAGAACATACTTTACATCAATCCACCCTTTTGAAATATTTTGAAGCTTTTGAGCAAACTCCTGCGCTTTTGAGATCTCACCAACTACAAGCACATGTTTGATACCTTGAACTCTTTTGAAGACATATAAAACAAACCCTCTCCAACCCAAAAGCAATAAAAACTGTACAAAAAAGGCAATTATAAATATACTTCGTGGGAAAGCAAAGTGTCTGTAGAAAAATGTTGATACAACTGTTAAAAATTGTAGAAGCATTAGAGCCAGACCCAGCGAAAATGCTATTTCGCTAATGGTTTTCATTGTTATTGTATAAAGTCCGTAAATATTCAAAAGTATAAGAGCAAAAAGAGTTATTTGAGGAATTAATGTATAGTAAGGCATGAAATTTTTCTCTGGGAATGTAAAATTGAATTTTATAATATAGGCAATTATATAACCTGCGTGTACAAGTAAAATGTCCATAAGGACAACAAAAAATTTGCTCAGCTTGTGATAGCTTTTAATATATGATTTCATCTCCTACCATCTCCGCTTATAATATTTTTTCTAACCTGTCTGAAAGCATCTTTATATCATGGTGCTTTTGAACATACTCTCTTCCCTTTTGTCCAATTCTCTCTCTTTCTTCTTTTGACATAGCATACAAGCTCAATATTGCCTCAGCAAATGCTTTGCTGTCATAACTTTGGCAGGAAATTCCTGCACCCGACTCTTTGACAATATCATTTGCTACATTTCCCGCAAAAACAATCGGCTTTGCAGCACACAAATAGTCAAAAAGCTTATTAAGTGATATTCCAAACCTGTAAACTTTTAGATTGTGCATAGAAACAAGTGTTATGTCAACGCGCTCAAGTAAGCTTGGCACAGAAAGCTTTGAGATAGGAGAATAAAAAAATACATTTTTAAGTCCAAGCTCCTTTGCCATGTTCTCAAGCTTTTCTTTTTCAGGACCGTCACCTATTATCAAAAAATGGATTCTATCACCTACATTTTCCTGAACAATTTTTGCAGCCTCTATTATGGTCTCCATTGCATTTGCCTGTCCAAGCGCACCCAAGTAACAAGCCTTAAAATATCCTTCATGTTCGTCTAAAATCTTTTTCGCTTCTTCTGAAAAAACATTTTTAAGACCATCAAATCTCTCTATATCACATCCGTTAGGAATATGAACAATCTTCTTTTTATCAATACCCAAACTTTCTATGTACTGGTCTGCCTTTGGCAATACCGTTACAACATAGTCTGCTTTTGTGTAAATAAATTTTTCAAGACTTCTTAAAAGCTTTACAATTACACTTCCTTCCTTCAAAGCACCAAGGTCAATACCACTTTGCGGCCAAAGGTCTCTGACCTCTGCAATGAATTTACATTTAAATTTTTTTGACAGCAAATACCCTACAATCCAGGCAAGAGGATGAAATGAAGATGCCAATATTACATCAGGTCTTTCAAACTTTCTTGCAATGAAATAAAGGTTTTTGGCATATGAAAATATGTTAAAAAGTCTTTTTATATCATTCTTTTTATAAGGAAACGTCTTTATCCACACAAACTTTATTTTCTCATATTCCTCTATTTTAAATTTCTTGCCTTTTTCTAACATCTCAACCCTCTGTTTGTGGTCAAAACTTGAAGCAAAGATGGTAACGCTATAACCTCTTTCTGCAAGCTGCTTAGCAAAATCAAAATGCCTTGTAATTCCTCCAACTTTTGGTGGAATTGCATAGTGATTAAATATCCAAACCTTTTTCAACTTTCTTCTTCCTCTCTGCAAGACTACTTTTCTAAAACTTTGCCTTTGTAACAAATCCGAAACATTGTCCATATTGAGTATATCACAATTCGGACTGATTATTAATATCCAAAATCAAACTGATATAATTGACTGTTTTATGTCAAAATAGTGCAAAATAAAGGCAAAATAATTAAAGTAGGCAGTTTGGCAAAAAAGATATAATTAAGATAAGTTCATTGGCTAACAAAGACTTTCTTTTAGAAAGGAGTTTAATAAAAAATGAAGTTTGGATATTTTGACGATGCCAAAAGAGAGTATGTCATAACAACACCTCTTACTCCATATCCTTGGATAAACTATCTTGGAATGAAAGACTTTTTATCTTTAATCTCAAACCACGCTGGAGGTTACTGTTTTTATAAGGATGCAAGGCTTCGAAGAATAACAAGATTTCGTTATAACAACGTTCCGCTTGATATGGGCGGAAGATATTTCTATATAAAAGACAATGAGGATGTCTGGTCACCCTCATGGATGCCAACAAGAAAAGATCTTGAGTTTTATGAATGTCGCCATGGTCTTGGATATACAATCATAACAGGAAGAAGAAATGGCGTTGAGGTGGAGCAAACATTTTTTGTGCCAGTTGATGAAAACTGTGAGATACACTATCTTAAAATAACAAACAAATCTACCCAGCCAAAGGATTTGACACTCTTTTCATTGATTGAGTTTTGTCTTTGGAACGCGCTTGACGATATGACAAACTTCCAAAGAAATTTAAGTACAGGTGAGGTTGAAATAGAAGGCTCTGTGATTTACCATAAAACAGAGTACAGAGAGCGTAGAAATCATTATTCTTTTTATTCTGTAAACGTTCCAATCGATGGATTTGACACAGACAGGGACACATTTCTTGGTCTTTACAGAGGGTTTGATGCGCCTGTGGCAGTTGAAAATGGGCAAAGTTTTAATTCAGAAGCTCACGGCTGGTCACCCATTGCATCGCATATGATAAAAATCTCTTTGCAGCCAGGGGAGACAAAAGAGCTTGTATTTATGCTGGGTTATGTAGAAAATGATGAAGATAAAAAATGGCTTAAAAAAGGCGTCATAAACAAAGAAAAGGCTTACAAAATGATAGAAAAATTCAAAAACCCAGAAGACGTCCAAAGATCATTCGAAAATTTGAGGCTATTTTGGAGCAATCTACTGAACAAGTTTAACGTTCTAACTGGCATAGACAAGGTAGATAGAATGGTAAACATCTGGAACCAGTATCAGTGTATGGTAACATTCAACCTGTCAAGAAGTGCTTCATACTTTGAGTCTGGAATAGGAAGAGGAATGGGGTTCAGAGATTCTAACCAAGATATTCTTGGTTTTGTTCACCAGATACCAGAACGGGCAAGAGAAAGAATATTGGATTTAGCCGCAACCCAGCTTGAAGATGGCGGTGCTTACCATCAATATCAGCCTCTTACAAAAAGAGGCAACAATGAAATAGGTAGCAATTTCAACGACGACCCGTTGTGGCTCATACTCTCAACTGCACATTACATCAAGGAAACAGGAGACTGGTCCATTCTTGATGAAATTGTTCCTTTTGAAAATGACCCGCAAAAGGCTGCTTCAATGTTTGAACACCTGAGAAGGGCATTTTACCATGTTGTGAACAACTTAGGACCGCATGGACTTCCACTCATAGGCAGGGCTGACTGGAATGACTGTTTGAACCTCAATGCTTTTTCAACAAACCCTGATGAGTCGTTCCAGACATGTGATAACAAGGACGGCAAAACTGCAGAATCTGTTATGATAGCAGGGATGTTTGTCTATGTTGGAAAGGAATTTGTAAAGATTTGTGAAAGGTTGGGTAAAGAAGATATTGCAAAAGATGCACAATACCACATTGAAAAGATGAAAGAGGCAATTTTAAATTATGGTTACGATGGCGAGTGGTTTTTAAGAGCATATGACTACTTTGGAAACAAAGTTGGAAGCAAAGAAAATGATGAGGGTAAGATATTTATTGAAACACAAGGTTTTTGTGTAATGGCAGGAATAGGACTTGATGATGGAAAGGCTATCTCTGCACTTGATTCTGTTAAAAAGTATCTTGATACAGAACATGGAATTGTACTGGTTCAGCCGGCATTTACTGAGTATAAAATTCATTTAGGAGAGATTACAAGCTATCCACCCGGCTATAAGGAAAATGCAGCAGTTTTTTGTCACAACAACCCGTGGATTATGATAGCAGAGTGCATAGTTGGAAGAGGAGACAGAGCATTTGAATACTGGGCAAAGATCGCACCATCGTACAGAGAAGAGATAAGCGATGTGCACAAGCTTGAACCATATGTATACTGCCAGATGATTGCTGGAAAAGATGCATACAAACCGGGAGAAGCAAAAAATTCATGGCTCACTGGATCTGCTGCATGGAATTTTGTTGCAATGACACAGTGGATTTTGGGAATAAGACCTGATTATGACGGTCTTTTAATAGACCCCTGCATACCAAGGGAATGGAAAGAATTTTTTGTAAAGAGGGTATTTAGAAATGCAGTTTACAACATTCAAGTAAAAAACCCTGATGGTGTTTCAAAAGGTGTTAAAAAAGTTGTTGTTGATGGAAAAGAAATGCCTTCCAATTTAATACCAGCTTTCTCAGATGGCAAAGAGCATTTTGTTGAAGTGATAATGGGATAGAAAAATTTTAAGGAGGGTATTTTTTATGAATTATGGATACTTTGATTCTCAAAACAGAGAGTATGTTATAACAAACCCCAAAACACCAACTTCATGGGTAAATTATTTAGGAACAAGTGATTATTGTCTTATAATCTCAAACAATGCTTCAGGTTATTCTTTTTACAAATCTCCAAAACTTGGAAGGGTCACTCGTTTTAGGTTTAACAGCATCCCAATGGACAGACCTGGAAGATATGTATATATCAAAGATGAAAAGACAAAAGACTTCTGGTCAATAAGCTGGCAACCTGTTGGAAAGCCTCTTGAGAAGTTCCTGAGCATCTGTCGACACGGTCTTGGATATTCAATATTTGAAAGTAAATATAGCAACATAACCTCATCTTTAAAAATCTTTGTGCCAGTAGACAAACCAATTGAAATCTGGGAAGTTAAAATCAAGAATGAGTCAGGTGAGAAAAAGGAACTATCGGTATTTACTTATACAGAGTTCTGTCTTTGGAATTCCATGCTTGACATGATGGATTTTCAGTATATTCTTTACACCTGCAGAATGGGTTACAACAAAGAAGATGAAATTGTAGATTATTCTATCAAGCTCTGGAGTCCTTATGAACCAAAAGCTTTTTTCACATGCACAAATAAAAAGATTGAAAGTTTTGATACAGACAGAGATGTGTTTATTGGTCCATATAACAGTGAGGCTAATCCAGAAGCTATTCAAAATGGCAGGTGTTTTGGGTCAATTGCAATAGGTGGAAACCCATGCGCTGCAACACAGGTAAAAATTGAACTTCAGCCCGGTCAGGAAGAATATTTAGTGTTTGTACTGGGAATAGGAGATGCATACAAGGAAGGAAAAGAATATAAAAAACTATTTGCATCAAAAGAAAATATCCAAAAAGAATTTGAAAAGGTGCAAAAGTATTGGGATGACAGACTTAGCAAGTTCAAATGCTCAACACCAAGCGAAAAGATGAATTTGATGTTGAATATATGGAATCAGTATCAGTGCCATACAACATTTAACTGGTCAAGGTCTGCATCATTCATAGAAGCTGGTGGAAGAGACGGACTTGGCTTTAGAGATTCTTCACAGGACGTTCTGGGCGTTGCACATTCAATCCCTCAAGAGGTAAGAAAAAGACTTATTGAACTTTTGAAGGCTCAGCTTTCTGAAGGATATGCGATGCATCATTTCCAGCCTCTTACATGGGCTCAAGGAGAACATAATATACCTCCACGAGATAGAATTTATTCAGATGACCATTTATGGCTTTTGATTGCTGTGCCACACTATATAAAAGAAACAGGTGATTTTTCTATCTTAGATGAAGTTGTTGAGTATGCGGACAAGTCAAGCGCTTCTGTTTATGAGCATTTAAAACAAGCTTTGGAGTTTTCATGGAGGCATAGGGGAAAACATGGACTTTTGCTTGGTCTTGCTGCTGACTGGAATGACTGTATCAACCTCAAAGACGGTGGCGAGAGTACATGGTCAACCCAGCTTTATTACAAGGCTTTATCTGAGTTTATAGAACTTGCTGAGTATATTGGAAAGACTGATGATGTTGAAAAGTACAAAGCTTATAGAGATGAAATCAAAAAGGCAATGGAAGAGTATACATGGGATGGCGAGTGGTTTGTAAGAGGGTATTTGGCAAGCGCCAAAAAACTTGGATCAAAAGAAAGTGATCAGAGCAAGATTTTCCTAAATTCTCAGTCATGGTCAGTATTCTCAGGCGCTTTTGTTGATGAAAAAGGCAAAATGGCAATGGACAGTGTCAAAAAATACCTTGCAACAGAACATGGATGTGTTAAAAACTGGCCAGCTTATGTTGATTATATTATAGAGGTTGGGGCTGTAACCTCTTTCCCGCCGGGATTAAAAGAAAATGCTGCTATTTTCTGTCATGCTAATACATGGGTAATTATTGCAGAGGCTGTACTTGGAAGAGGCGATTATGCTTTTGAATACTATATGTCGTTCCTTCCTGCAAACAAAAATGATATTGCTGAAATCTATACCACAGAACCTTATGTTTATTCCCAGTTTATCACCGGAAAAGAACATCCATATTATTTTGGTCGAGCACGAAATCCATGGTTGACAGGTACTGCAACATGGGCATTTGTTGCAGCAACACAGTATATCCTAGGGGTTCGCCCACACTACAAAGGGCTTATTATTGACCCATGTATACCACAGCAGTGGGACGGTTTTGAAGTTGAGAGAGTTTTCAGAGGAAGAAAACTTTCCATTAAGGTTTCAAATCCAGACCATATTTCAAAAGGTGTTAAAAAGATATTAGTAAATGGAAAAGAGATTGTGGGTAATTTGATTCCAGTAGAATTGCTTGACAATGAGAATGTAGTTGAAGTTGTAATGGGAAAATAATATTCAAGACAGGAAAATAAAACTACAAAAAAGAGGAGGCACACCATTGCATATTTAAAGTGGTGTGTCTCTTTTTTTGTTTCTTTTCTAAAACATCTACTGGTGAAAAACATCTAAAAATTTTGCTATATTCACTTAAAATTTTTATTTGCAAACTCAAATTTTATATGGCAATATATTTTGATATGAGTGTAATTGATTTCAAAAGAAACAAAAGCTTTAAGTCAAGGAGGTCACAACATGAGTTTTCCAAAAGGATTTCTGTGGGGTGCTGCAACCGCATCATATCAGATTGAAGGTGCATGGAACGAAGATGGAAAAGGCGAGTCTATTTGGGACAGGTTTTCTCATCAAAAAGGAAATATTCTATACGGCCATACAGGCGATGTTGCGTGTGACCATTACCACAGGTTCGAAGAAGATGTCTCTCTTATGAAAGAGCTTGGGCTTAAAGCCTACAGGTTTTCTATTGCATGGGCAAGAATCTTTCCAGATGGCTATGGTACTGTGAATCAGAAAGGTCTTGAGTTTTATGATAGACTCATCAACAAGCTTTTTGAAAACGGTATCGAACCTGTTGTCACCATTTATCACTGGGATCTTCCTCAAAAGCTACAAGACATTGGCGGTTGGGCAAACAAGGAAATTGTAAACCATTATTTTGAATATGCAATGCTTCTTATAAACCGCTACAAGGCTAAAGTAAAAAAATGGATAACATTTAATGAACCTTATTGTATTGCCTTTTTGGGTCATTGGCATGGAGTTCACGCACCAGGAATAAAAGATTTTAAAGTTGCGATGGATGTTGTGCACAACATTATGCTTTCTCATTTTAAGGTTGTAAAAGCTGTAAAGGAAAACAATATTGATGTTGAAGTAGGAATTACATTGAATTTAACCCCAGTCTATCTTCAGACAGAGAGGCTTGGATATAAGGTAAGCGAAATTGAAAGAGAAATGG